>JAGOHQ010000083.1 GCA_017996075.1 Aliarcobacter sp. | reverse complement strand
ACAATCTTTTACCTCTTTTACTCTATTTATTACAGCTTTTACAACATCAATTTCAATAAAAGGTTCATCTGCTTGAACATTTACAATAATCTCATCATCGCTTAGGTTTAGACTATTTACAGCTTCATTTATTCTATCTGTTCCACTATTATGATCAACACTTGTCATAACCGCTTCAAAGCCATGCTCTTTTGCTAAATCATAAACTTCTTTTGTATCTGTTGCGATTACTACTTTATCCAATGAACTAACCTGTTTAGCAGTTCTTATAACCATAGGAAGTCCAAAAATATCTACTAAAATTTTGTTTGCAAATCTACTTGAATTTAATCTTGCTGGAATTATTATCATAACAGTTTCTCTTTCATTATTTTTTATTTTATTATATAGTTTTATATCTTTAAAAATTTATATGATTGCTTTTAAACTTTTTGTATTAAATAGTCTTAGTGAATCACTTTTTAGGTTTTTTAGCTCATTTGAACAGCCATTTTTTGAAAATATAACAATAATATCAGCAGATATATCTTCACTTTTTAAATCTTCTAAAAATTTATTAAATTCACTCTTTTTTACTTTATTGTCACTATATTTACAAAATCCTGCAACTATTTTTCCTGAAGTTGTTTTTGCTACTATTGGAATTTGGATTTTTTCACTCCAATACTGTCCATGTTGTTTTATAGGGTCTTCAATAAAGCTATTTTTTACAAAACTTAAAGCTAACTCTTCAAATATAAAATCACTAAAATCAGACTCTCTTCCTTGAAACTTTGTTTTAAACTCTTCATAGTTTCCATCTTTAATACCTTTATAAATTGGAGATACAAACGCAAACCAAAATCTAAGAAATGGATTTATAAAAATCAATTTTTTTACAGCTTTTGAATCGCCTCTTTTACCTAATAAAAAATGTTCAGAAGAGTCAATATCTATAATAGCTTTTTCATAAAGTGAATCGACACATTTCATACCCTCTTCAAAACTAACATGAGCTCTTTTGAAAGCATTTGTTGTTTTTCTATCTCCTAGTGCAATTCCTGAAAGAATTGCATGTTCTACATGATAACCACCTGTTAGCTGATTAACTTCATTTCTTAAGTAGTTATAGTTGTTTAATATATTTTTTTCAATAAGTTCTAAAATAGGCTTAGTCGTATCAATTTTTATATCAAGTCCACCAAATACGGTGAAATATTGTATTGCTACTTGCATATTTTCTATATTATTTGTTTTGCAAAAATCTTTAAAGAGCTCTTTGAATGATTTATCTAATATAATCATAATAATTTGTATTCCTTTTTTTTAAAAACTGATTCTACAATAACAAATATCATATATTGATAAACTAAAAATATATTTTTTTATATACAAATTACTTTGACATTAAAACTATTTTTAGTTATTATTTCAACTAATAAATTATTTATAAAGAGTAAAAATGAAAACAAATATTAAAAATATAAGAAAAAGTAGTAATACTAAAATAGTTATAATTAGTGATGATAAAACAATTTTAGAAAAGGATCTTAAAAATTTATATTCTGATTTTGAAGATATAAAGATTATATCAAGTAGTGAAGGTATTAATTTTAAAAATATGTCACACAATGATTTACTTGTTTTGGATATGGATATGCCAAGCGAAAATTTTGATAACATAGCTTCAAAAGCAAATAGTGTGCTTGCATTAACTCCAAAAATTGTTATTTCATCAAAAAGCGATGATGAAAATATTTCTAAAGCTGTAAATATACAAGCTTATTCATTTTTATTGAAACCTTTTAATCCAATGAACTTAAAATTAGCAATAATTATGTGTATAAATCAGACAAAAAGATCAGATAAAATTGAGTTGAGTAATGGAGTTTATTTTGATGAGTATAGGGATCAATTTTTTAAAAAAGGTGGAGTTCTAATCGATTTTACTAGACTTGAAAAAGGATTTTTAAAACTTTTAATCGAAAGAAGAGATGAAATTACTGATTATGATACTATAAAAGATTTAGTATGGAAAGGTAAAGATATGTCTATTTATACTATGAGAAATATTGTAAATAAAATTAGACAAAAAACATATTATGAAATAGTAAGAAATCACTCTAGTAGAGGCTATACTATAGATATTCTAAAAAAATAAAAGGGCTTATATTGCAAGAAATTATTGTTTCAAAAGAAGAGTTAATAGAACTATTTGAAAAAGAAAAAATCATAGATACAGGTAAAGGCTGGTATATGGAAGATAGTTTTATTGATATAATAGCTCTACACGAAATTGAACCAAAATTTCTTCAAGACCTTGCAAATGCAAAACTCTATAAAATAATAAAAAAGAATGGTAAATAAATTACCTTCTTTTTTATCTTAAAACTCTTATCATAAGTAAAAAATAACTTATTTTTAAATATAATTCACATCTATTAAAAATAAAGGGTGTAAAGTGAGAAAAGTAGTTTTATTTATAATATTTGCTCAATTTTTGTTTGCAAATCAAATAGGTATTTCTTTAAATAGTGGTAAATATGGTTCAGTTGATACATTTAGATTAGGAGTATCAAAAGCTTTTGATGAACCAATTTATAGTGGAGATATTGTAGCTTTAAATGGTTTTCATGAAGTTGGTTTTTCATATTTTAGTAGTGAACACAACAATATAAAAGCAATATCGTATTCTCCTGTTTTTACTTTGGATTTTGTAAGTTTTGATATTGCTTCTTTTAAGCCATATTTAGAAGGAGCAATCGGAGTTGCTTATTTATCTGATACAAAAATAGACAATAAAGATTTATCGACTAGGTTTCAATTTGAAGATAGAGTAGGGATAGGTTTAAAAAATAGAAATTTAAATTTTTATTTAAGATTTATGCACTACTCAAATGCTGGAATTAAAGAGCCAAATGATGGATTAAATAGCACAATGGTAGGTTTTTCTTATAGATTTTAAAAACTTTAGTGCCTAAATAATTAGGCACTAGATTTTTTTGCTTTTTATTCCATATAAAACTAAACAAATAACTAAAATTACTCCTGATTGTAATATTCCCATTGTTAGCCAATTTCCAGCTATAAATCCAATTTGAGGGTCTGGTTGTCTGTAAAACTCTGCAATTATTCTTGCTATTGTATAAAAAATTCCGTACATAATTGCAAGTTGTCCATCGAATTTTTTTCTATTTCTAAAGTAAACAAGTATTAAAAATACTACAATACCTTCTAAAAATGCTTCATATAGTTGAGAAGGGTGTCGCAAAATTCCATCAACATAAATTCCCCAACTAACATCAGTAACTCTTCCTACAAGTTCTTGGTTAAAGAAATTTCCAATTCTACCAAAAACATAGGCTGCACTAATTCCTAAAACTGCAATATCAGTTATAAACCAAAATGATATATTTTTTCTTTTGCAAAATAGAATTGAAGCAATTATAAATCCAATAAAGGCACCATGATAACTCATTCCAGCTATTCCAACATAAGTTCCATTTACATATGGATTAAAGATTTGCCAAGGATTTGTTAAATAGTAAGTTGTATTTGAGTCATAAAAAAGAATATATCCCAATCTTGCTCCTAAAATAACTCCAATTTCAGCCCACCAAATGTATGAATCAAAAATATCTTGATTTATATTTATATTGTCATATTTGATAAACCATTTTGCAATAAAAATAGCACTTAAAAGTGCTAATGCATACATAATTCCATACCAATGAACTGCAATATCACCAATGCTAAAAGCTACTGGATTAAAATGAGAGTATATATTTTGCCAAAATTCCATCTTCTAATCCTCTAAAGCTTCAGCTATTAATTCTATTGGGTTTTTAAATACCACATCAACATCGGCTAGATAAAGTGAATTTGTTATTTGCATTCTACAAGCACTACATTCAGCACTTACAATTTGAGCTTTACTATCTCTTATCATAGCAGCTTTTGGAGCTCCAGCAGCTTTTGAAAACTCATATTTTTCTGTTTGCATAGTAACTCCACCAAATCCACAACATCTATTTGAATCACTCATCTCTTTTAAAACATAGTTTTGTTTTAGAAGTTCTCTAGGTTCCTTCCAAACATTTTGCATCTTTTTTGCATGGCAAGGATCATGATAAGTTACCATTTGATCAAATTTTTTACCGCTTTTTGATAATAATTCTTTTAATTTTGTATTATTTTCAAGCCATTTTGTTGCTAAAAATATCTTATTTGATAGTTTAATAGCTCTCTCTTTCCACTCTGGTTGGTCGTGTAAAAAATGCTCCCAATCTTTGTTTATCATTGCACTACAAGTAGCTTCTGGAATAATAACAGCATCAACGCTATCGATCCAAGATTCAAAGTATTCAATATTTTTTTTAGTTAAATAATCAACTGTATCAAAAGCTCCTGTAAAATAAGCAGGTGCCCCACAACATAACTGTTTTTTTGGAATAAAAATATCAAGCTCTAATTTTTTTAATATTTTTACTAAACTATCTCCTGTATTTGTGTATGTGTAGTTACTCATGCATCCAATAAATATAGCAACTCTGTTTTTCTTAATATCATCAATATTTTTTGAAAATTTCATATTTTCAGGATATTTGTTTAAAAAACTAATACTATCTGCATATGGTAAAGCACGATTCTTTTTAACTATTGGAAGAGAAAATCTAGGAGTTGCACTCTGTTTTTCTTCATTTATCTTAATTCCACATGTTTGAAACATATATCCTAGTTTTGACATAAAGTCCATAATTTTTCTATGTCTTAAAAGAAAGAAAAACAATCTTTTATACCAAGCTATTCCAAATTTTTTGGCAATATCACTTCTTACTTGCTCAATAATCATATCTGTTGGTAAATCATTTGGACAAACTTCAACACAGTTTGTACATAAAAAACATGATTCAAATATATTTTTTGCATTCTCATCAAGTTCTAATTCATCTCTTTTGTAAGCACC
>JAGOHQ010000082.1 GCA_017996075.1 Aliarcobacter sp. | reverse complement strand
AAATCTGCTGCAAAAACAACTTCAAGGAAAATTTCATTCATTTTTTCTGCTAACTCTTTATCAACTACTCCATTTACAGCAACAACTCCACCAAATGCACTTACTGGATCACATTTTAAAGCTTCAATATAAGAGTTTAATAGTGTATCTTTAATAGCAAATCCACATGGATTTCCATGCTTAACTATACAAACAGCATTATCTGTTCCAAAAGATGCAGCAATTCTAGCAGCTCCACTAATATCACCCATATTATTAAAACTTGGCTCTCCTTTGATTACTTTGAATTTATTTGAAAATTGAGATTCAAACTCATATAAAGAACCTTTTTGATGAGGATTCTCTCCATATCTTGTATCAAATACTTTAGATCCAACAATAAACTGTTTTGAACCAAAACCATTGTTAAATCTTTTGTTCATATAGTTTGCAATCATAGAGTCATAAGAAGCTGTGTGTTCATAAGCTTTTATCATTAAATCTCTTCTAAACTCGTATGTATTTGTATTGTTTTTAAGATTATTTAATACTAAATCATAATCAGCAACATCTGTTACAATAATTACACTATCAAAGTTTTTAGCAGCACTTCGCACCATTGCTGGTCCACCAATATCAATATTTTCAATAATCTCTTCAAAATCATCAGTTTTTTCTATTGTTGCTTTAAATGGATATAAATTTACACAAACTAAATCAATCCCTTCTACACCTAACTCACGTGCTTGATCAAGATGAGATTGTTTATCTCGTCTATGAAGAATCCCACCATGAATATATGGATTTAAAGTTTTTACTCTACCTTCAAAACACTCAGGAAATTTTGTAACTTCATTTGCTTCAATTACAGCTATTCCCTCTTCTTTTAACTTACTATACGTTCCACCTGTTGAAATAATCTCATATCCAAGTTTCACAAGCTCTTTTGCAAAATTTACAACTCCACTTTTATCACTTACACTAATTAATGCTCTCATTTTTTACCTTATTGTCTTATTGATCTTGTTCTATTACTTCTTTAAATCTGTTAAAATAAACTTTACTCAGATTATCTAACTCTTTAAAAATATCATTTATAATAACTTTGTCTCCACCTGTTTTTCCGATAGCTACATAAGAAACTCCATTTTTAGAAGCTAGTTTTTCAAAAGCTTCACAATTATTTAACTGAACTTCAACAATTGATCTACTTAAAGATTCACTAAAAATATCTTTTGAATCTTCAAGTGATATATTTGCTTCAACTCCAATATTTCCTACAACTGCCATTTTTGCTAGTGAAATAGCAACTCCACCAAGATTCACATCTTTGGCACTTTTTAGTAGTTTTGCTCTGTTTGCTTCAATTACTGTATTCCATAAAGCTAACTCTTTTTCAAAATCAACCCTAGGATGAGTTCCAGCAACTTTTCCATAAAATTTTTTTAGATATAAACTTCCACCAAATTCACTATAAGTATCACCTAAAAGATATAGTATATTTCCACTTTCTTGAAGTTTTGAAGGAAGTACATTTTGTGCATCTTCATTTACTCCAACCATTGCAATTGATGGTGTTGGGAAAACACTAACTCCATTTGTCTCATTGTATAAAGATACATTTCCACCAATAACAGGAGTGTTTAATGCTCTACAAGCATTTTTAATACCTTCACAACTCTCTTTAAATTGCCACATAACTTCTGGATTTTGAGGATTTCCAAAATTTAGACAATCTGTAATAGCTTTTGGAACAGCCCCAGTCATAGCAACATTTCTACCACTCTCCATAACAGCAGCTGCTGCTCCTAATTGAGGGTTAATATAACAAAATCTTGTGTTACAATCAGCACTCATAGATAAAGCTTTGCCCGTCTCTTTAATTCTAATTGTAGAACCATCCAAACTTCCTGGACCTTTAATTGTATTTGTTTGAACCATTGAGTCAAATTGAGAATAAATCCAAGATTTATCTACAACTTCCATATCGCAAAATAGCTCATCAAAAGCAACTTGATTTGAAATTTGTTTATCCATATTCACATTTGCAACAGTTTTTAAATACTCAGGCTCACGTACAGGTCTATCTAAAACTGGTGCTTCTTCTGATACAGGTTGAACTGGAACATCAGCAACTTTTTCTCCATGCCAAAATAGCTCCATATGTCCACTACTTGTAACTTCACCAATAACAGCAACATCTAGTTCCCATTTTTGGAAAATATCAATAATTTGTTGCTCACAACCTTTTTTAGCACATATTAGCATTCTCTCTTGAGATTCACTTAACATAAAGTCATAAGGAGTCATTCCTTCTTCTCTTGCCGGAACTTTATCTAAGTGCATAATCATTCCACTTCCACTTCTTCCAGCCATCTCAAATGAAGAAGACGTAAGTCCAGCAGCACCCATATCTTGAATACCAACAATTAAATCAGCTTTAAATAGCTCTAAACAAGCCTCTAAAAGTAGTTTTTCAGTAAATGGATCTCCAACTTGAACAGTTGGTCTTTTACTTTCGCTATCTTCTGTAAAAGCAGCACTTGACATAACAGCACCACCAAGACCATCTCGTCCTGTTTTACTTCCAACATAAATAACTGGATTTCCAATTCCTTCAGCTCGTCCGTAAAAAATCTCATCAGCCTTTGCAAGACCTAAAGTAAATGCATTTACAAGATTATTTCCAGCATAACACTCTTCAAAACTTGTCTCTCCGCCAATAGTTGGAACTCCCATACAGTTTCCATATCCACCAATTCCAGCAACAACACCTTTTAAAAGGTATCTATGTTTTTTTGCAGTTTCACTATTTCCTTCAATTGAAGCAAATCTAATAGAGTTCATACTTGCAATTGGTCTTGCACCCATTGTAAATACGTCTCTTAAAATTCCACCAACTCCAGTTGCAGCTCCTTGATAAGGCTCAATAAAGCTTGGGTGATTGTGTGATTCCATTTTAAATACAGCAGCGTATCCATCACCAATATCTATTACTCCAGCATTTTCACCAGGACCTTGAATAACCCACGGTGCTTTTGTTGGGAAACCACTTAAATATTTTTTACTTGATTTATAAGAGCAGTGCTCGCTCCACATTGCAGAGAAGATACCAATCTCAACATAGTTTGGTTCTCTTCCTAAGATTTTTTTTATATTCTCAAACTCATCTTTTGTTAAAGAGTGTGCTATTGCTATCTCTTCTATATTCATATCTTTTTTTTGCATTTTTCGCCTTAAATCTTTGTCAATTTTTAAGGCGATTGTATCTAAAAAGAGTTAAAAATGTTTTTAATCTTCAGCTAAAATTTGTACTTTGTTGTTTGCAACTTCAATAAAAAGCTCTTTTTTACCAACAAACTTAACAGATGGACTATAATATTCCTCATCCATAACAGCTCTATATATTTTTTTACCCAAAGAGTTTGGATAAGGACTTATATCCATGTTATAAAGATTAATTATTTTATTCTCATTTTTAGCAAAAACTTGCTTTTTTTGATTTGCAAAAGTGTTAAAATCAGTTCTATCTGATCTTTTAAACTCTTTTGAATAAAAAGATAAGTACTCATTTATATTTGATACTTTCCATGCATCTTTCCACTTATAAATTGAGCTTAAAATAAGAGCTATATCCTCTTTTTTTGCTTTTTTGAACTCATCACCACTAGTTATTAATACTGTTTTTTTATAATCAATATTTTTTTCTAACTCTTTTAGTTTTTCATTATTTAGTGCTAAACAACCTTGAGTATAGTTTTCTCTATCTCCATTCAAAGGCATTCCATGTATCCAAATTCCATGACCTTTTTTATTTAAACTTTGGTCAAAATTATTCGGATATGAAGTAACAAGTGCTAAAGGTCCATAGAATTGATCAAGTCCTGTTCTTTTTTGAACTAAATCATAAGAACCTTCAGGAGTTTTTTTATCGCCTTCTAAATATTTATCACCAGCTTTTTCACCAATAATCATATTATCTTTTGAGATTTTTTTAAAATCATCTCCATTTTTTGCAAATACACTCATCTCTTTATTGTTTTTTTGTGCAACAATAACATACTCTTTTGTCTCATAAAAACCATAATCAACATTTTTATTTTCAAGGTATTTTTTCCATGAGTTAACATCTCTTAAACTCTTCTCAAGTTCATTTTCTACTGCATTTATCCCTTTAGTTCTATACAACTCTAAAAAATCTTTAGAAAAAAGATTTACAGATAAAAATACTACAATAACCAGCTTTAACAAATTATGCTCCATTTTCTTTTTAAGTTTTGGGATTGTATAATACTTGTCCTAATTTTTTAATAAAAAGGGATTATAGATTGTGAAAAAAATTATTTTACTTATTTGCGTTTTATTTAATACACTATTTTCGGCTCAAATAGAAGAGCTTTCTTGGCAAAAAGGAGAAAGTTTTTTAACATTTTTAGAAAAAAATAAAATCCCTTTAAAGTTATATTATGACTTGGATAAAGAAGATCAAGAACTTTGTAGTGAAATTCAATCTGGAAATAGATTTTTCTCATATACAGAAGATGATGGAAGTTTAACACAAGCTCTAATTCCTGTCTCATTAGATATGCAAATACATATTTATAAAGATAGTTCAAATGATTACAAATTTCAAACTCTACCTATTAACTATACTGAAAACTCTGAATTAATAGCTATTCCTATAACAGAATCTATATCAAATGATATTTTAAAAGCAACAGGAGACGTTACAATAGCTGCTATTTTAAATACTCTTTTTAGTAACTCAAATGCTGATTTTAAAAAGATGAAAAAAGGTGACTTTATAGCTATTGAATACAATCAAAAAACTTATATGGGAAAACTTCATGGTATGCCTGAAATAAATGCTGCTATGATTCAAATAAATGGAAAACCATTTTATAGATTTAGAAATAGCAAAGATGACAAATATTATGATGAAAACGGTGTTGGTTTTACAAAAACTTATCTATTTCAAATACCTTTGACATTTACAAGA
>JAGOHQ010000081.1 GCA_017996075.1 Aliarcobacter sp. | reverse complement strand
ACAAACATGAGTCTCTATTCCAGCAACTACAATATTTTTTTTACCAGATTTTTTAAAAGCATTTAAAATATCACTATTTTGACATCCTGAAAAAGTAGTTTTTTCATAGACTTCATACTCATTTACAAGCTCTTTTAAAGGCTCTATTGTTTCCCCAATTCCTTTTTTATACTGCTCATTTACAATAATAGGAACATCTAAAGTTTTCATACCCTTTACAAGTATTGGAAGAGTTCTTAAAAGCTCATCTTTGTTTCCAATATGTGGGAAAAGCTTTTCTTGAACATCAACTAAACAAAAAAGTGTATCTTCTAAATTTATTCTCATATTTTCTCCTTTTAAATGGTTCCCATTTTAAATAAACCGTTCATTTAATAAAGTCTTGAAAAAGAAATATATCGTAATTGTGTAGCTAGAAACTAGCTTTTAAATCATAGAAACGATTATTTAAAAGCCATAGCTTCAGCTCTTTTTAGAAGCTCAACTGCACCTTTTTTTATAAACTCATTTGCAAAATCTCTTCCAGCACTCTCAAAAGAGTTTATATCTATAATTTTTTCATCTTTTATATATTCACTTCCATCAGGAAGTCCTACAATTGCAGATATTTTTACACTTTTTTCATCTTGAATTGTTGCTTTTACACCAATTGGAACTTGACAACCACCTTGTAGAGTATCTACAAAACCTCTCTCAATTGTTGATTCAATTTGCGCATTTTTATCATTTAAAACTTTTACTATCTCAATTATTTTTGGATCATTTGTTGTCTCTATTCCTAAAGTTGCTTGTCCCATAGATGGAATCATAACATCTGTTGAAATAGGAGTGAAATATTTAACCTCATTTTGTAAATTTAATTTTTCAATTCCAGTTGCTGCAAGAATAATTGCATCATACTCACCTGCATTTAGTTTTGCTATTCTTGTATTGATATTTCCTCTTAAATCTTTAAGTTCAATATCAGGTCTTAACATCTTTATAGCCATTCTTCTTCTTAAACTTGTAGTTCCAACAACAGCACCTTTTGGTAACTCTTCAATTGTTTTGTATTTGTTACTTAAAAGTGCATCTTGTGGATTAAATCTCTTTGAAACAGCAGCAAGAACTAAACCATCTTCAAACTGTGTTGGTACATCTTTTAGTGAGTGAACAGCTAAATGAGCACTTCCTTCAAGCATTGCAACTTCAAGCTCTTTTGTAAAAAGCCCTTTTCCACCAATTTTTGCCAAAGGAACATCTAAAATCTTATCCCCTTTTGTAGTAAACTCTTGAAGCTCTACTTCCATATTTGGATAGTGTTTTAAAAGCTCGGCTTTTATATACTCACTTTGCCAAAGTGCTAATTGGCTTCTTCTAGTTGCAATTACAAGTTTTTCCATTATTTCCTCATTTATTTTTTAATTAAAGATTTATATAACTCTTTTGTTGGGTCAATCTCACCATTAACATAAATAGTTGGAGTTCCACTAACTAAAAGATCATCACCTGAAGCTATCTCTTTTTCAAGGTTAGTAACTATCTCTTTTTTACTTAAATCTTGAACTTTAATATTTGTCTCTAACTCTTTGTTAAATGCATCTAAAATAGTTTTTTCATCAGTAGTTGATGGAGCAAAATGTTTTGACCAATCAACTTTATATGCCTTTAAAACAGCCTCTTGACCTAATTTCATTTTTGCTATATCAATTAATTTAGATAATGTTGTAGATGCTGGATGTATGTGAGTTAGAGGGAAAGCGTAGTAATAAAGTGCAATATTATCACTATTTTTATTTACAAATTCTATAACTTCTGGAACATATTGTGCACAAAATGGGCAAAGAGGATCTGAAAAAATAACAATTTTATCTTTTGCTTTTTCACTTCCAGCTACTAGCTTTGATTTTTGATAGTATTTATCAGTTATATTTGGAACAATAGTAGATTTAAGTGATTTTGATGTTGTTATGTCAAATAAATCTGTTGCTACAACTTTTCCATCACTAAATAAAGTATCTTTTACTTTCATATTTTTATCTTGAATTACTGCATCAAAATCCAAAACATAACCATACCAACCTTTTGCTTCAAGCTCTTTTTTATAAAAAATCTTTATATTGCTTGCTTTAACATTTGGGTTCTGTGATAATCTCTTTTTCTCAAAATCAATTACTAAGTTATCATTTGCAAATAGAGTTGCACTAGCTATTGAGCTTAAAACTAATAATTTTGTAAGTTTGTTCATATTTTTTTTCCTTTTAAATAATTTTATAGTCTATCTTTTTTTGATTAATTGAAAGTTAATTTTCAACTTCTCGATTTTACTGTAATTTTTTTAATATCAAATAACTCTTTTGCTTTATTTAGCATTTTTGAATTTAAAATATCATCAATTTGTAACTCTTTAGAAGATATCGCTTCATTATTACTTTTTGTCATATCTGCAACACATCCACTTCCTAACTCTATATCTTCAATCATTGAACCAGTTTCGTTTAAAAAACTATCATTCTCTTTTTTAGGCTCATTTAGTAAGGTGGCCTCCTCCTTTTTAAAATTTAACTCAATATTTGAGCCAAAAATATCTTGTGCAAATGTTTTTATAAGCCCAAAATATTTGAATAGAAGTTGTCTCTCTTCATCTTTTGCATAAGAGATAATATTTAAAATATTATTTGAGAATCCAGCAAAAATAAAATTCTTTTCAAAACATTCTCCTAAAATTGGGTCTCTATCATAAACTTTTTCTATTAATATTTGATATTTATCACTATCTTTGTTTGTCTCTTCTTCAAAAGGGACATAAGAAACATCATCAAAACTACTATTTTCTATAATATTGTCTTCTAAAATAGTTTCTTGATTTTTTGATTCTTTTTTGATTTCAGCTTTTGCTTCTATGTTTATCTCATTTTTGATTTCAGGTTTTGTAGGTATTTTTTCTATTTGTTCTATAATTTCATCTATACTTTTTAGATTTGTTGCTTCAATTAATTTAAGTAAAGTTAAAATTAATACAAATCCATCATCACTATTTAAAACCAAAAGATATTTTGCTTCACTTAAAATTCTAAAAAATCTATCAAATAAAGTAATATCAAATCTAACATCTTTTGAAATCATTTTATCTTTTAAAAAAATTGTAATTTCATCACAAATTTGACCAACTTCATATCCTTGAAGTTCTGGAAGTAAAGGGTTTATATCTTCTTTATTTAATATTACTTTAAATATTTTTTCCATTAAAGCTGGATTTATTAATCCTAGCATATCAACAACACTAGAAGTTGCAACTCTTCCTTTTGAGAAAATAATAGCTTGGTCAAGCAGAGTCAAAGTGTCTCTTAAGCTTCCTTGACCACTTCTTGCAAGTATTTCTAAAGCATCTTTTTCGAATTCAATATTTTCTATATTTAAAATATGAGAAAGATGATGAACTACATCACTTTGAGATATTTTATTAAATCTAAAATGTTGAGTTCGACTAAGAATTGTTGCTGGAAGTTTTAAAGCATCAGTTGTTGCTAGTATAAATTTTACAAAAGCTGGAGGCTCTTCTAAAGTTTTAAGCAGAGCATTAAAAGCTTGAGTTGTAAGCATATGAACTTCATCAATTATAAAAACTTTATATCTTGCAATATTTGGTTTGTATTTTGTGTGCTCTATTAACTCTTTTATATCATCAATTCCTCTATTACTTGCAGCATCCATTTCAATAATATCAAGGTGTTTTCCACTTTTTGCACTAAGACAATTTTCACAAACTTCACAAGGTTTTGAAGATGGTCCATTTTCACATAAAAGTGCTTTTGCCATAATTCTAGCAGTTGAAGTTTTTCCACTTCCTCTAAGTCCAGAAAACAAATAAGCATGAGATAATCTTTTACTATCCAAAGCAAGACTTAAAGTTTGAGAAATTGTATTTTGTCCTATTAGGTCTTCAAATTTTTCAGGTCTATATTTAAGAGCTAAAACCCTATCATCTTTTATATTTGCACTCATAATTCACATTTCCTCATTTCAAATTTGTTTTTTCCCAAAATTATTTTTACCATATCTGAATTTATCTTTCCAGTGTATAAAATCTCTATATTTAACTCATCTTTATTGTTATTTTGTAAATCTTGACTTAGAGTTACAACTCTTTTTGCAATTGCATCACCTGTATCAATTAAAAGTACATCTTCTCCAACAATATCAAGAATTGTTTTTTTTACCAAAGGGTAATGAGTACAACCTAAAACTATTGTATCAACTTTGTTGTGAAGCATTGGCTTTAGCCAATTTTCAAGCATAGCATAAGTTTTTAAACTATTTATCTCACCATTTTCAATCTGTTCAACTAAACCAATACATGCTTGTTCATGCAAAGTTACTTCACTTTTTGTTGTTAATTCATTTGCTAGAAGTTGATATTTTTCACCTTTTAGAGTTGAAGCAGTTGCTAAAATACCAATATTTCGTGTTTTTGTATTATTTATTGCTGGTTTTATTCCAGGTTCGGTACCAATAATTATTAAAGATGGGAAAACTTCTCTTAAATGCTTTATTGCAACTGAGGTAGCAGTATTGCAAGCAATTACAAGAGCATCTATTTCATAGTTTTTTAATAAATAATTTGCAATTTTTTCAGATCTTGAAAATATTTCATCTTTATTCTTATCACCATAAGGCGCATATAAAGTATCAGCTATATAAAATATATCTGCACCTTTTAGGTTTTTAATAATTGCATTTAGTACAGTTAACCCGCCAAGACCTGAATCAAAAACTCCTACTTTCAACTTTTTCCTTACTGAAAATTTGCGAAATTATAACTAAAAACATATAACTAAAATGTTAAGCAAGATCTATTAGGAATGTTTTTATTTATAATTTGAAAACTTAAAATTTTAATTGAATAAAAGGAAAATAAATTTTAAGTTTTCTAAATGATTATTTTGTATTTTGTGGGTGGTTATATATAAAAGTAAGTTTTTGGTAAACCTAAGGAAAAATCCTTAAGTTCTATTTTTTATCAAACAATTCCTTGCTCAATCATAGCATCAGCTACTCTTCTAAATCCAGCAATATTTGCTCCTAAAACAAGGTTTGTTGG
>JAGOHQ010000080.1 GCA_017996075.1 Aliarcobacter sp. | reverse complement strand
CATAAGTTCGAGTCTTATATCGACCACCATTATTTAAAAGGTGCGGCCATAGTTTAGTTGGTTAGAATGCCTGCCTGTCACGCAGGAGGTCGCGAGTTCGAGTCTCGTTGGCCGCGCCATTTTATTTTTTAACTATCTCTTAATTCAAATCTAGCTATTATTAATTTTTAAATTTTAAGGTTGAAAATTGCTAAAAGCTAAAAGTCTATATCATTTAATTGTTTACAGTATATTTTTTATTATCATTTTAATATCTTTTTTTACTTTTATTATTATAAACAATGCACATGAAGAGCTTCAAGAAAAAATAACTACGCTAAAAGAAGATTATACAAATAATCAAAAAGCTCTACTTAAAAATTATGTAAACTATGTAATTAAATTTATTGATTACTACTATATTGAAAATAGAGATAAATTTGATGAAGAAACTATTCAAAAAAATCTTATTTTGGCTTTAGATCATCTAAATATTAGCTCAAATCCAAATGAGTATATTTTTATTTTTGATATTAATGGAAATTTAATTGATAATTCTAATGATAAACAAGAAATTGGTAAAAATTTTCTAAATTATAAAGACTCCAAAGGAAAGAATGTTGTAAAAGAGCTAATAGAAGCTTCAAAAAATAGTGATGGTGGATTTGTAAACTATTTTTGGTCAAAACCTAGCCTAACTAAAGAGACAAATAAAATATCTTATGTGAAATCTTATGATAGATGGAATTGGACAATAGGGAAAGGTGTATATTTAGATGAAATTGATAGATTAATTAAACAAAAAGAAGAAGAGTACAGCAGTAAGATATCAAACTATACTTTACAAATAACTTCTTTAACTATTTTACTAATTTTGTACTCTATCTTTATTTATAAAAATGCTACTATATTAATAGTAAATGATGTAAAAGAGATAGGTAAATATTTTAAAGAATCTGAAGAAAAAAATGAGCCAATAAATCAAAATAGGATTGCTTTGGGAGAATTTAAAATTATTGCAAACTATGCAAATGATACTATGACAAATATAAAATTAAAAAGCTCTATGCTTGAAGAGCTAAACAAAAATCTAGAAATAAAAGTAAATGAAAAAACAAAAGAGTTATCAAACTTAGTAGAATCTCAAAAGCAGTTTCTAAAAAATTCCGTACATGAGATCAACACTCCTTTAGCAATTATACGAACAAATATTGATTTACTAAAGATGAAAATTCCTGAAAATAAATATATTACAAATATTGAATCTGGATCAAAAACTATTCAATATATTTATGATGATTTATCGTATCTTATAAAAAAAGATAGGGTTTTATATGAAAAAGAGTATTTAGAATTTTCAGAAATTTTAAAAAATAGATTAGAGTTTTTTGAGGAGATTGTAAAATCAAACTCTTTATATTTTATAAAAAATATTGAAGATGATGTTTATTTAAAATTTAACTCTGTAGAGCTTCAAAGAGTAATAGACAACAATATCTCAAATGCTATAAAATACTCATTTAGCAAATCAGCAATTCATATAAAATTATATTATATAAATGATAATGAAATAGAGTTTAGTGTAATAACAAACTCAAAACCAATAGAAGATTCAAATAAAATTTTTGAAGATTTTTATAGAGAGAATAAAGCTCGTGGTGGATTTGGATTAGGATTAAGAATCGTAAAAGAGATTTGTGATAAGAATTTTGTTACAATAGAAATTTTATCAGACAAAAAAGAGACAAAATTTACTTATAGGTTTAAAATAAATGAAGATACTACTGCTTGAAGATGAATTAATGTTAAATAGTGCTATTAGTGAATACTTAAAAAGTATTGGTCATATGGTTGAAAGTTTTTTTGATGGTGCTGAAGTTTTAAAAAGTATTGAAAATGGGTATGATTTATTAATTCTTGATGTAAATGTACCAAATATAGATGGATTTTCTATTTTAAATGAGCTAAACAATAGAAAAATTCATATTCCTACAATTTTCATATCCGCACAAATAGATATTGAAGATATTACAAGAGCTTATAATCTAGGAGCTAGAGAATATCTTAAAAAACCTTTTCATCTAGGAGAATTAGGTATAAAAATAAATCAAATTTTAAAAAAAGAGCAAAATAATACAACGCATATTAGATTTTCCGAAAACTACTCTTATTCAAAAGATAAACAAACAGTATATTTTAATGGAGAACCTCAAAATCTTACAAAAAAACAGTTAGAAATTATTCATATTTTAGCTTTAAATATAAATATGATTGTAGATTTTGAAAGATTTAGAGTAGATGTTTGGGATGCTGAAAATATTGACAATCCAACAATAAGAGCAGAAATTTCACGATTAAAAAAATCACTAAAAGAGGATTTTATTAAAAATATTCGTGGTCTTGGATATAAAATAGATAGATATTACTCAGCATAAAATTTTTAATACTTTTGTGCTACTTTTGTGCTACTAAATATGATTATAATTCCCCCTTGTTTACAAGGAGAATTATGAAAATCGAAGAACCAAATATTAAATTTTGTAGAGAAAAAATAACTCTTAATTTTACTTTTATTCTTTTACTATTAATTTTCTCTTTTGGATTTGGAATAGTTCTTTTTGAATACTTAAATAATTTCAAGCCATTTGGAGCGAAATTATCCTATTTTATCTCTGGACAATTTACAATTTACTTATCAATTTTATTAATATTTATATATAACAAACAGGTTTTAAAATTAGAAAAAAAATATGAGATTAGCTATTAAATGGAACTTCAATCTTTAATATATCTTTTTGTAGGTGTATCATTTACAATATATTTTGGTTTAGCTCTTTGGACGAAAGCTAGTTCTACAAAAGATTTTTATATTGCAAATAAATCATTTAATCCAGTTTTGAGTGGAATTTCTATTGCTGTTGATTTTATTAGTGCTGCTACATTTATATCTTTGTGTGGAGCTTTTTTAAGTTTTGGTTATGATAGTTTTGCTTACATTATTGGAATTACTTCTGGTTTTGTTTTTCTTACTATTCTTATAGTTCCTTATTTAAAAAAGATGGAGTGTTTATCTATTCCACTTTTTTTTGAAAAAAGATTTAACTCTAAATTATTAAAAATAACTGCAATACTTATTGTTGTTTTAGTATCATTTATATATATTTCAGCCCAACTAAAAGGTGTAGGAATAATCTTTTCAAGAATTTTTCAAATTGATTTATCAACTGCGCTTCTAATAGGAATGTGTATAACTCTTTTATATGCTTTTATTGGTGGCATGAAAAATATAGCTTATACACAAATTGCTCAATATATTATTATTCTTTTTTCATTTATGACACCTATTTTCTTCCTAACTATTGAGTTTACAAACTCTTATCTTCCACAATTAGCCATTTTCTCTAAATCAGCAATATATGAAGAGAGATATTTAATTGAAGTTTTTGAACAAACTTTAAATGATTTTGGTTTTAAATCTTTTTCTGATTTTAATGTTTTAAATAGTTTATTAATTGCAATATCTTTGAGTTTAGGAGTTGCTTCTTTACCACATATTTTAATCAAATTTTTCTCAAGTCCAACAGTAAATGACGCAAGAAAATCATCATTCTGGGCATTAGTTTTTATATCTGTTATTTATACTTCTATCTCATCTTTATTTATTTTTTCTACTTTAAATTTAGTAAAAAATACAAATAATTTAGAATATGATACTTTTATAAACAATGAAATAGATGGAAATGAAGGTAGATGGTTAAAAACTTGGGAGAAAACTGGTTTAGTAAAGTTTGAAGATTTAAATAAAAATAATAAAATAGATTTGAAAAATGAAAATAATATAAATGAGTTGTCAATTAATCCAGATGCACTAGCCTTATTAACTCCAGAAATAGCAAACTTACCAAACTGGGTAATATCTTTGGTTTTAGCTGGTGCATTAGCTGCAACCTTATCTACAATAACTGGTTTGATTTTAATTATAAAAACTACAATATCTTATGAGTTAATAAAAGAAAATTTTAGTAAAAACAGTGTTATTGGTAGAATTTTATTTTCAAAATTATTAATAATTTTAATTATAGTTTTAGCAAGCTTATTTTATATACCAAACTACACAATTTTACAAACGGTTGCTATTTCTTTTACTATATGTGCAGCCACACTATTCCCAACTTTGATTTTAGGAATTTTTTATAAAAAAATAAATAAAATTGGAGCATTTTTTGGTATATTAACTGGATTTATTTTTACATTAACATATAGTATATATTTTTTATATATAAATAGTTCAGATAACTATTTTTTTGGTATTAGTAGTGAAGCAATTGGCTCTATTGGTGCAATTTTTAATATTATAATTGCAATTATAGTTTCAAAAATAACATCAAAAAGAGGAAAAAATATAGACGAATCTATTGATTTTATTAAAGTTTAAAATAAATTAAAAAGTTATATTAATTTTACACAACACAAGGAGTAAAAATGAGTATTCAAGATCAAGAGAGTTTTTTATCAAAAACTCACCCATTTGAGGTTTTAACACCAAGTCAAATGGCTATGTGTATTGAACACATGGATATAGCTTATTATCCAAAAGATACAGTTTTAATTGGTCCAGAAAAAATACCTAAATATTTTTTTATTATTATAAAGGGTTCAGTTTTTGAATATTCACCTGAAAATGTTGTAGTTATGGATTATCAAAGTGAAGATACTTTTGATTCTAATTCACTAATTTATGGAAAATGTGAAAACAGTTTTAGAGTAAATGAAGAGCTTATATGCTATGAAATAGAAAAGAAGATTTTTTTAGAACTAATTGATAAAAATCAAAGATTCAAAGATTTTTTCTTAAACGATTTAGTAAATAAAATACGAACTCTAAAAGACAAAGAGAACACTTCTCAGTTATCATCTTTTATGATAGCAAAAGTAAGTGATACTTTAATACACGAAGCTTGTATCGTGAAAAAAGATACAAAATTAATAGATGCTATTGATAAATCAATGAAATATAAAACTTCAACTATTATAATAGAAGGTGAAAATAAAGAGTATGGAATTATTACAGATTCACTACTTAAAGTAAAAGTTCTTTTAGAAGGTAGAGATTTGT
>JAGOHQ010000079.1 GCA_017996075.1 Aliarcobacter sp. | reverse complement strand
GAAAAGTTGTAGATGTAAAACTTACATCAATTGAACAGATGACTTATGGTGAGTTTATTTTATCTATTCCTCAGGTAACTTCTCTTAGTACATTATCTATGAAACCTCTTGATGGAAGAATAGTAATTGAGTGTAACCCTACAATTTCACATAAGGTAATAGCTGATTTGCTAGGAAGTGGTGCTGTAAACACTATGGATAATCTCGATAGAGAATTAACAGAAATAGAGATAAAAGTTCTTGAGCATTTTTATAAAATGTTTATTAAAATTTTATATAAAACTTGGAGCGATGTTTCTAGTTTAAATTTTAAAATAGAATCTAGTGATACAAATGCAAATGCTATACAAATAGTTTCAGATCACGATATAGTTTTACTTGTTGTTTTTGAAATAACTATCGATGAAGATTCAGGATTTTTATCTATTTGTTACCCTATTTCTTATATTGAACCTTTACTAAATAAAATTGTTGATAAAATTTTTAGTGAGGGTAAAAATAAAAAACTAAGCAGAAAACAAGATATAAAAACATTAATTTCTGGTGCTAGAATGAAAATAGAACCAATTATGGCAGAAACAGAGATGACTACTTTAGAAATTTTAAATTTAAAAGAGGGAGATGTGATTGTATTTAATAAAAATGCAGCTTCTCCTGATAGCATAGTTTATGTAAATAAAAAAGAGAAGTTTTCAGCTGTTTGTGGAATTTCAAACAATAGAAAAGCTATTGAGATTAGATCAAATCTTGATAAAGAGAAGCAAGAGACTTTAGAATCTCTAAGACTTATGAGAGAAGATAGAGAACAAAAAGCAAAAGAGAATGCTGAAAATATTAAGAAATTAATAAATGAAAGAAAAAGTTCTCATTTTTCTTAATAGGCTAAATTTAGCCTATTTTTGAATACTATCTATACTCCAAGATAGAGTTTTACCTGCATACATTGGTACAACTTTTTCATCTTTATACTCATAAATAGCTGGAACTATAAAATCTTTTTTAACTAATTTTATAGTTTTATCTTTTATATTTAATCCATAAATCTTTTTTGCATTATTTGATACAAAATCATTTAAATTATCCAAACTATCATATTTTTCAAAAAGTTCAACTAAAACTTGTAAAGCAATTGGTGATGTGAAAACTCCTGCTGCACAACCACAACACTCTTTTTTATGTTTTGGATGAGGAGCACTATCACTTCCAAACATAAGTTTTGGATGAGCTTTTAAAGCTACATTTAAAAGTGCAGATCTATCTTCTGGTCTTTTTGCTATTGGTTTACAAAATAGATGAGGATCTAACATTCCACCTGCTACATCATCTAAAGTTATTAATAAATGGTGTAAAGTAACTGTTGCATAAAGATTTGAATACCTATCAAGCAATTCAACTGCATCTTTTGTTGTAATATGTTCCATAATTATTTTTAAATTTGGAAAAGCTGAAGCAATACTTTCATAAATTGGCATAAACTCTTTTTCTCTATCCATAACAAAACCATTTGTTTCTCCATGAATACATAAAGGAATACCAAGCTTGCTCATATTTTCCAAAGTAGCTCTTAAAACTTCAATATCCATAGATGAAACTCCTGTTTCAGAGTTTGTTGTAATTCCTGCTGGATATAGTTTTATTCCAATTATCTCATCTTTTATATCTTCCAAAAATTCAAAGCTATAGTTATTTTGAAAGAATAGTGTCATATATGGAGTAAAATTATCATCTTTGCATGATTCAATAATTCTTTTTTTGTAAGATAATAAAGCCTCTTTTGTTGTAACAGGAGGAACTAAATTTGGCATAACCAAAGCACCACTAAAACTATTTGATGTAAGAGGAGCAACAAGCCGAAGCATGTCACCATCTCTTAAATGTAAGTGCATATCCAAAGGTTCATTTAAAATAAATGTTTTTCCCATTTAAATAGCTTCCTCATCTTGTTCACCTGTTCTAATTCTTATGATTTTTTCAATAGATGAAACAAATATTTTCCCATCTCCAATATTTCCAGTCTTTGCAGCTTCTGTGATTACTGTTATTATTTTCTCAACATCTTCATCAGCAACTATTAACTCTAATTTAATTTTTGGTAAAAAATCAACGACATATTCAGCACCTCTATAGAGTTCGCTGTGTCCTTGTTGTCTTCCATAACCTTTAACATCTAATACAGTCATACCTGAAATTCCAGCTTGAGTTAATGCATCTTTCACATCTTCAAGTTTAAATGGTTTAATTATAGCTTCTATTTTTTTCAATATTAATCCTTTCTTTAGTTCAATTATTTTAACAAAATTTTATTAAACTAATATTATTAGAATGCTCGTTTAAATTCTGGATAAGCTTCCAAACCGCACTCTTCAACATCTAAACCTTGCATTTCTTGATCTCGTTTTGCTCTTACTGGCATTATCTTATGTAAGATATATAACAATACATAAGAACTTACAAAAACAAAGACTCCAACAAATACAACCCCTTTTAATTGTCCTAAGAATGTAATATCATCGCCATTTGAAGCGAAAATTCCAACTGCTAATGTTCCCCAAATTCCATTTATTAAATGTACAGATAAAGCTCCAACAGGATCATCTATTCTTAATTTGTCAAACATAAATACACCAAGAACAACCAGTATTCCACCAATTGCTCCTATTAAAATAGGAGAGTAAACACCAACTACATCAGCTGCTGCTGTAATTGAAACGAGACCACCTAAACCACCATTTAAAATCATAGTGATATCAAATTTTTTGTACAAAATATACATCATTATTGCTACTGCAATTGCTCCTGCAAAACCAGCTGTATTTGTATTTAAAATTACTAATGAAACAAGATGTGCATCCTCTTTTGTAGCAATACTTCCTACACTTCCACCATTAAATCCAAACCAACCAATCCATAAAAGTAAAGCTCCCAAAGTAACTAAAGGAATATTTGAAGCAGGAATAACTCTAACTCCACCCTCTTTTGTATATCTTCCAGTTCTAGCTCCTACTATTAGTAAAGCAGCCAATAAAGCCCAACCACCAGTACTGTGTATAACTGTAGAACCTGCTAAATCATGCATTGATGATATATCTAAGATTGTATCTTTTAGGAAATTTGAACCCCAAGTTAAATTTACCACTAAAGGATATAAAACAGAACTCATAATTATTGTAAATATTGCTATTGGTATTACTCTAGCTCTTTCACTAATACCACCACTCATAACATTCATTGCCTTTCCAACGAAAGCCATCTGAAATAAAACCGTTGCATAATTTATATTTTCATCGTTTAGTCCTTCTCCAAATGCTAAAGAATAACCAACTAAAACGAATGCTAAAGATGCAATTGAAAAAATAAGAATATTGATAGTTAATACAGCAGTAACATTTTTTGTTCTAACAATTCCAGCTTCCAACATAGCAAAGCCAGGATACATAAAAACAACCAAAGTCATCGCAAACAGTACGTAGAGTGTGTCAATAATATATGACATATCAGACATAGTTTCCATAAAGTAGTCCTTTTAGAGAGTAAAGTCTCCAGCGCTGGACGAGCAGAATTCTATCAAATAAAAAATTAAATAAAGATAAAAATATCTTACTTTTAGCTTAAAATTTAAATATTTATGGATTTTAAATATTTTATGTGTATTTTTGTAACATTCATTTGGATATTTTTTAATTAATATTTAAATTACTTTGATTGTTATATAATAAAAAAAATTTAGGAAATAAAAATTATGCTAGGATTGCTTGGTGCTAAAAAATTTTCAAATGATGATTTGATAAAAGAGCTTTTAAGCCCTACTTTAAATCTTGAGAATTTAAACAAAATAAAAGAGAAATCAAAGATAGATTTAAACTCTTTATACTTAAACAGTGAGCCAATTTTAATAGCTTGCTGTAAAAAAGATTTATACAACTCTTGTTTATGGTTACTTGAAAATAAAATTGATTTAGAGCTTGAAAATAATCTAAAAGAGAGTGCAATATTTTATACAATATACTCAAAAGATAGTAAACTTCTAGAAACTCTACTGGATTTTGGTGCTAATTTAAACCACTTAAATATTAAAAACAGAACGGTTCTTCAAGAATCTATTCATAATGCAAATAAAAAAATAGTTAGATTTTTAATACAAAAAACAAACTCTTTTACAAATTGTGATAATAATGGAAATAATGTTCTTTTTGATGCTGTATCAAATGGAAATATGAATATCATAAAAAAAATAGTATCTTTAGAAAAAATTGATTTAAACCATAAAAATAAAATCGGAGATACGATTTTACATCTTGATAATTGTTACAAAAATCTTGATTTAGCTCTATATCTATTAAATCAAGGTGCAGATCCAACAATCCCAAATAACAAATCAATTAGCTACCTGTTTTTTGCTGCAACAAAAGGTTTAGAAGCTTTTTCTTTCATAAAAAGAGCAGCTGAACTAGGTTTTAACTTAAATATAAAAAATCATGAAAATAAAAATATCTTAATGAAAGCAGTTGAACACTTTTTAGAAATTCAAAATAGAGAAGAAAAAGATAGTCAATCTGAATTAATCAAAGCTTTAGTACATCAAAATATAAATGTTCAAGCAATGGATAATAAAAATGAGACAATATTTTTTAATATAACAAGAAGTTTAGATAGAGATTTAATTCACTATTTATTAAATAATCTTGAAAAATTAAATTTAAATAGACAAAATTTAGAAGGTCTTACTGTTTTATCAATTTTAATATTAAATGGTATATTTAATATGGATTTAATTAAACTATATATTGAAAAAGGTGCAAATTTAGAGTTCAAAAATAGAGACAGTGTTTGTGTAGTTGAAACTCTTATAAATATTATTTTACATTTAGAAAATGAACAAAATCTTGATTTAATTTATAAAGAAAATCTAAATCAGAATGCTCAATATAAAGATATTTTAGAGGCTTTAACAAAAAGCTATAATCTTGATTTCAACAGATTAAACTCTAAAAACAAACCACTATTTTTTGATAGCTTATTAAATTTCAACTTCTCCTTATTTAAAATTTTAAGAACAAAAAACTTGCAAATAAATTCAACTGATATAAATGGTAATAATATTA
>JAGOHQ010000078.1:2044-5112 GCA_017996075.1 Aliarcobacter sp. | reverse complement strand
GGTTATATGAGTAGAGTTGCTTTTTTACTTGATGGAACCTTCCATAAATTTGGACTTCATGGTAAATCATTTATTCCTCTTGTTACTGGTTTTGGTTGTAGTGTTCCAGCTTATATGGCAGCTAGAACTTTAAAAAATGAAAGAGATAAATTATTAACGCTATTTATTATTGGATTTATGTCCTGTGGTGCTAGATTACCTATTTATGTGCTTTTTGTAGGCGCATTTTTTGGTGCTAATAATGCTGGAAATATTCTATTTATAATCTATATTAGTGGGGCAATTTTTGGATTATTTGCTGCAAAATTTTTAAGAGTAGTAGTTTTTAAAGGAAAAGATGAACCATTTGTTATGGAGATGCCAAAATATAGATTACCTTCACTAAAACTAGTTTACAAAGAGATTACAAACAAGGCTTTTATGTATCTAAAAAAAGCTGGTACATTTATATTAGCAGCTTCAATTTTAATATGGTTTATGAGTAACTACCCAAAATATCCAAATATTGAAGATGAAATAAATCAAAAAATAGAGTTAGCAATAAATGATGAAGTAAAAAAAGAGTTACAAAATGAGTTAGCTTTATACAATCTTGAAAACTCATATTTAGGAAAACTTGGAAAATTTAGTGAGCCTTTTTTTGCTCCTTTGGGGTTTGATTGGAAAATGGCTGTTGCACTTGAAGCTGGATTAGCTGCTAAAGAGGTTGTGGTTTCGACTCTATCTATTTTATATGGATTAGGAGAGAGTGAAAATCCAGATGAACCAACTACAACTTTAGTTGAAAAAATAAAAACAAATATTCCTTTTGAAGCTGCAATCTCATTTATAGTATTTGTAATGATTTATCTGCCTTGCTTGGCGGCTTCTATGGTATTTACAAAAGAAGCTGGAGGATGGAAATATCTTGTGTATTTATTTATTTTTACTACAACAACTGCTTGGATAATGTCATTTATAGCATATAACATTACAAAAATAGTATTAGCCTAAAAAAAGCTACTACTATTTTAATTCAAATTTTGTTGTGTACTCTTGATTATTGTATATAATCTTAAAATCCCACTTACCTTTTTCTCTTCCATCTAAATATCTAAAATCATAAGCTGAAGTGTCACCTGCTGGTATTATCATCTCTCTCGTTCTTGAAACAGTACCATTTGGGTCAATCCAGTTTATAATCAATGTTTGATTATTCTCATTATTTAACTCAACTTCAAATTTACAAATTATTGAATTTTCATCTTCTAAAATAAGACAATCAACATTTGGGTTATATGTTTTTTGCTCAACACTACCTTCGGCAAAAAGCAAAGTGGCAAAAGATAGAAAAATAACTAATTTTTTCATACAAATCCTTCGTTTTAAATTTCTATTATATTTAAAATTTATTTTAATTATAATGATTTTTTTAATATTTAGAAAAAAACTACTTTTATTGTATGAATTTTTCCCATATTGGCTCTTCATTTAAATTTGCTCTATTTTTTAAAACCTCAAAAGGCATATACTCTTTTTTATACCCCATTGAATAGTGATTATCTATCCAATATCCCAAATAAATATATGGAATATTTAACTCTTTTGCAATATTTATTTGAGTTAAAATAGAGAACTTTCCAATAGAAAACTCTTCAAAATCATGATCATAAAAACAGTAAATAGAAGATATCGCATTTGGTAAAATATCTACCAAAGCAACTCCTATTAACTCATCATCTCTAAGATATAAAAACTCTGTTGCGTATTTTGTATTTCCTTCAACATAAGATTTTATATAATCTTCATGGTCTATATGTACATACTTCCAATCTTTTTTATCTTGCATAATAGTATGATATTTATGGTACAAATCCATATGCTCTTTTGTTACAGTTGGAGGTCTTATAAAAACTTTTGTATCTTTGTTTTTATTTAAAACTCTTTTTTGTGATTTTGAAAACTGAAAATTCTTTACATCAATTCTCATAGATACACATTTTGTACAACTCTTACATTCAGGTACAAAATGTATTTTTCCAAACCTTCTCCAACCTCTTTCTAGCTTTTTTTGATACTCTTCAATACTACAAGAATTTAAAAATCTATATCTCATATCTGATTTTTGATCCTCAAAATATGAACAATCTCTATTCTCTTCAAAAAACTCTAAATCAGGATTAATAAAATTCATCTTCTACTCGTTTATTTTTTGCTTTATCTCTTTTGCTATGCTAGATATTTTTTTGATTTTTTCATTATTATTTAAACTATCATCTAAAAGATACTTAACAAAAGCACTTCCAACAATAACACCATCAAGATTTTTTGATTTTTCTTTACAAGTTTTTTCATCTATTCCAAAACCTATATATAGTGGAGTTTGTGAATACTCTCTAATATTTTCAATAATCTGTGATAAATCTTCTTCTCTTCCACTTCCAGTGATTCCAGCATATGCAACCATATAAATAAATTTAGAAGAGTTTTCTACAAGAGTTTTTATTCTATCTTTTGGTGTTGTTGGTGCTACAAAAGTGATATTTGATTTATTATATTTTTTAAAAATTGGTTCATATTTTTGTGACATTTCATATGGTAAATCTGGAATTACCGTACCAGAAACTCCAAACTCTTCTGCTTTTTTTAAAAAGTTTTCTAAACCATAGTGATAAAATGGGTTCATATATCCCATCCATAAAGTGTCAATATCTTTTGCAATTTTTGATGAAACTTCAAAAAGATCATTAATTTTGAATCCATTTTTAAGAGCCAATAAATTTGCTTTTTCTATGATTGGTCCTTCAGCAACTGGATCTGAAAAAGGAACACCCAACTCCAAAATATCAACTCCATTATCTTTTAAACTATATGCCAAATCAACTGTAAAATTGTTATCTGGTAAAGATGTAGTAATATATCCAACTAATTTTTTCAACTCTTTTCCTAAAAATAAATTTTTTTGATTTTATCTAAAACCGAATTAAAATCTATTTTTAGTTATAATCTTAACTATTTTAATATAGGATTTTAAATATGAGTATAATTAAACACGATTTTGAAAAAATGAATATAACAAAGATAAAACA
>JAGOHQ010000078.1:0-1944 GCA_017996075.1 Aliarcobacter sp. | reverse complement strand
AAGCTGTAAATAGCTACAGAGATGATGTACAAACACAAAATTTTCCATCAAAAGAAGAAGAGTACTAAAATGAATTTTAAAAGTGGAGCTTTATAGTGCAAAGATTAGTAGAAGTAGAAACTGTATCTTTTGAAGAAGAGACAAATGAGCAAAGCTTAAGACCTTCAAATTGGGATGATTATATAGGTCAAGAAAAAATAAAAAAGAATTTAAGAGTTTTTATTGATGCTTCAAGAAAAAGAGCAGAAGCACTTGATCATATTTTATTTTATGGACCTCCAGGTTTAGGAAAAACTACACTTTCATATCTTATTTCAAATGAAATGAGTTCAAATATAAAAATAACAGCTGGTCCTATGATAGAAAAAAGTGGTGATTTAGCAGCAATTTTGACAAATCTTGAAGAGGGAGATATTCTTTTTATAGATGAAATTCATCGTTTAAGTCCTGCCGTTGAAGAGATTTTATACCCAGCAATGGAAGATTATAGACTAGATATAATAATTGGCTCAGGACCTGCTGCTCAAACTGTGAAAATTGATTTACCAAGATTTACACTAATTGGTGCAACAACAAGAGCTGGAATGCTTTCAAACCCATTAAGAGAGAGATTTGGAATGCATTTTAGAATGCAGTTTTATACAGAAGAAGAACTAGCAAAAATTATTCAAAAAGCTTCAGTAAAACTAGGAATTGGATGCGAAGATAACTCTAGCTTAGAGATGTCAAAAAGAAGTCGAGGAACACCTAGGGTTGCTTTAAGACTTTTAAGAAGAGTTAGAGATTTTTCACAAGTAAAAGGTGAAAAAACTATACTTTTAAATACTTGTAAATATGCCTTAGATGAACTAGGAATAAATGAAAATGGTTTTGATGAGATGGATATAAACCTACTTGAACTTCTTATATCAAATCGTGGAAGACCTATGGGATTAGGAACTATGGCAGCAGCTTTGAGTGAAGATGAGGGAACTATTGAAGATGCTATTGAGCCATATTTACTTGCAAATGGATATATAGAAAGAACTGCAAGAGGAAGGGTTGCTAGTGTTAAAACATATGAGATGTTTAGATTAACTCCACCTCAAAATAAATTAGATGAAAACAACCAAGGAAAGCTATTTTGAAACCAGCATATTTTTTAATGCTTTTAGCATTTGTTCTATTTTATTTTTTAATAGAACTTTTTGATCCATTTTTAAAATCAATTGCAGTAGCAGCTTTGCTTACTATTGCTACAAACTCAATGTTTTTAAGAATAAATAGTAAAGTAAGAAATAGAGCCGTTTCTACAACTATTTTTACTCTTGCTATGACTGCACTATTTTTCTTACCTATTTTGTATTGCATAATCTCATTTGCAACATTTTTTAACCAAGTTGACCAACAACATCTAATACAAAATTTAACAGAAATAAAAACTATGGTTATTGGTTTTTTTGCAGAATTTAGTTTCTTAAATGATTTTATAAATAAAATATCATCATCTGTTGATATTGGAAAAACAGTACAACAGCTTGTATCTTTTAGTGCATCTTTAGGTAAAAATAGTGCAAAATTTATGATAGATATGATTTTGATTTTAATCTTTTTCTTCTTTTTTACCCTATTTTCAAACCAAATTGCAACTTATCTAAAAAATATAACTCCTATAAACAATGAAGATGCAAATATATTATTCAATGAATCATCAAGTGTAATGAGTGTAGTTTTCTACTCTATTTTAGTAACTGCAATATTTCAAGGTTTTCTTTTTGGAGCTTTTGTGAGTAGTTTTGGTTATGATGGGCTTTTACTTGGAGTTTTATATGGTTTTGCATCTTTAGTTCCGGTTGTTGGTGGAGTTATTATGTGGCTTCCTGTAGCTTTATATGAAGCAAGTACTGGAACTATATCAAATGCAATTTTTATAGCAGTTTACTCTATTGTTGTTATTTCAATAAT
>JAGOHQ010000077.1:2721-5134 GCA_017996075.1 Aliarcobacter sp. | reverse complement strand
TTAAATTGATTCATTAAACCTTCAATATTTCCATAAACATCTTTTTTATTTGGTAATACAAGATTTGGAGCATAAACATTTATAGCACCATCTGGCATATTTTTCATAGCTTGTCTAATGATTTTTATAGATTGAATTGACTCTTCAAATCTACACATCATTCTGTCATAAACATCACCATGACTTCCAATAACTAAATCAAAATCAAAGTTTTCGTACCCATAATATGGTTTATCTTTTCTTAAGTCATGAGCAACTCCAGCTGCTCTTAAGTTTGGTCCAGAAATACCATTTGCAAGTGCAAAATCAGCTTTTATAACTCCAACATCTTGAGTTCTATCATGGAAAAGTTTATTATGAGCTATTAAAGATAAAACATCTTCTATAGCTTTTTCAGATGTTTTTAAAACTTCTTCTAAATCTTTGTCAAAACCATCATATAAATCAAACTCTAAACCACCAATTCTTGTATAGGTATTTGTAAGCCTAGCACCTGTAAGTTTTGATAATAAATCATAAGCTTGATCTCTTGCTCCAAATAAGTACCATAAACTTGTAAGACCACCTAAATCAACCATATTTGCAGCATTACAAACAAAGTGGTCAATTATACGGCTTAATTCACCAATAACAACTCTTATCATTTTTGCTCTTGGAGTTATCTCGATTTTCATCATATCTTCAATAGCTTTTGCCCATCCGATATTATTTAAAATAGCACTACAATAATTTAATCTATCCGTATAAGGGATTACTTGTGAGTAAGTGTGGTGTTCACAAGCTTTTTCAAAACCTCTGTGTAAATATCCAATTTCTGTCACACAAGCAGCTATTGTCTCACCTTCAAGTGCAACAAAGTTTCTTATAGTTCCGTGACTTGCTGGATGAGAAGGTCCAACATTTAAGAGCATTAAATCTGCTATCTCTTCATCTGTATATCCTTTTGATTTAAGAAGAGGTAACATCTCATCCATTAAATCTTCAGTTTCTGTACAAATTTGTCCTTGAGTTATTTTGTAATCTTTTCTTAAAGGGTGGCCAATAAATTGTTTATGGTTTAAAACTCTTTTAAGATTTGGATGGTTTAAAAATATTACACCATATTGATCGTAAGCTTCTCTTTCAGCCCAATTTGCAGAAGGAAAAATATCACTAACTGTATCAACACTTAAAGTCTCATCACTTACAAATGCTTTTACTGTAGTCTCTTTTTTGAAATCACTACTTCTTAAAACATAAACAACTGCAAATCTTGAGGGTGTAGAATCTGGAAATTTTGAATAATCAACTGCTGTCATATCTAAAAGAATTGTAAAATCTTCATCTTTTTTTAATCTTAAAAGAGTAGCTCTTAAATCTTTTGAATCAACTAATAAATCACACTTAAGCATCTAAAAATCCTTTGTACTCTTTAACTCTATCTTTAATAATTGACTCATTTTTAGCTTTTTCTTGAATTCTCATGATTGCATCAAGAACAGCTTCTGGTCTTGGTGGACAACCAGCAACATACTCATCAACTGGAATAATCTCATCAATTCCTTGAACAGTCGCATAATTATCATAAAACCCACCACTACAAGCACATGCTCCCATAGATATTACCCATTTTGGTTCGCACATTTGCTCATAAATTTTTTTCAAAATTGGAGCTTGTTTATATGAAATAGTTCCAGCAACTATTAATAAATCTGCTTGTCTTGGAGAAAACCTTACAACTTCGGCTCCAAATCTTGAAACATCATATCTTGAAGCAGCAACAGCCATAAACTCAATACCACAACATGCAGTTCCAAATGCCATAGGCCAAAGAGAATATGACCTTCCCCAGTTAATAGCTGCATCTAACTTTGTTGTAAGTATGCTATCGCCTAAACTTGATTCAACTCCTAATCCCATGATAAAGCCTTTTTCTTATAGATATAAATTAATCCAATAAATAACAGTCCCATAAAGATAAACATCTTAAACAGTCCAGCAACTCCTAGATCAACAACATTTACAGCCCAAGGAAACATAAAAATCACTTCCACATCAAAAAGTAAAAATGAGATAGCAACTAAATAGAATTTAACAGAAAATCTATTGTTTGTTGTTCCAACAGGATTTGTAACCCCACTTTCATAGACATTGTTTTTAAGAACAGAGTCTTTATTTTGAGGACCAATAAATTTGGTAAGCATAAAAACAACTGCAAGAATTACCCCAATGGCAATAAATATAGCAGATGCTAACATTAATTCAGCAGACATCTTCTTTCCTATTTTTATAAAATATAATCAGATTTTGATTGTACACAAATTTTTTAAAGTAAACAATTTTAAAACAGTTTTACAATCAATTAAAAATATAAGTGTGAAAAAATGTAATACTTTCTAATCTTGACAAAATAACTATTCATAAAATATCCAAA
>JAGOHQ010000077.1:0-2621 GCA_017996075.1 Aliarcobacter sp. | reverse complement strand
ATGCTTTATGGTTTTGTAAAAAACTCTCCAGCAAGGCTTGTAAAATCTGTTACAAATGATATTTGGGTTCCAGAAGACAATGACTACATCATAGAAGGATTTGTTGATACAAGTAAGCTAAAAATAGAGGGTCCTTTTGGAGATCATACAGGATATTATACTTTAGATGAAGAGTTTCCTTTTATGGAAGTTAGTGCAATTACAAGCAAAAAAGATCCAGTATTTTTAGCAACAGTTGTAGGAAAACCACCTTTAGAAGATAAATATATGGGCTATGCAACAGAGAGAATATTTTTACCACTTTTAAGAACAACTGCACCTGATTTAGTTGATTATTATATGCCTGAAAATGGTGTTTATCATAATTTAATACTAGCAAAAATAAATACATTTTATCCAGGACATGCAAGTCAAATGATGCATGCATTTTGGGGTGTAGGACAGATGAGTTTTGTAAAACATGCAATTTTTGTAAACTCTGATGCTCCAAAATTAACTTCACATGATGAGATAATAAGATATATTTTAAATAGAATTAATGTTGATGATATTTTAGTTTCAAGAGGTGCTACAGATCATCTTGATCATGCATCTCCTAAATTTGCAGTTGGTGGAAAACTTGGACTTGATTGTACAGGTGATGAGATAGATGAGTTAGGAATTACAATTTTAGAAGATAGTGAGCTTTTAAGTAAAATGAAAAATATTTCAAGTGATATAAAAGGTTTAAAACAGTACTACAAAGATACAAAAAATCCAATTTGTGTTATAAGTGTAGAAAAAACAAGAAGCCAAAAATATCTTTTTGAAGAGTTAAAAGCTCTATTTTCTCATATAAAAATTTTAGTAATTGTTGATGAAAAAGCAAATGATTTAGAAAATCCATATATGTTAATTTGGAGAGTTACAAATAATATGGATTCAAGTAGAGATTTATATATAGAAGGAAATACTATCTGTCTTGATGGAACAAACAAAAACTCTTTAGATGGATTTACTAGACGTTGGCCAGGAGATGTAAATTGTACAAAAAGTGTTATTGATAGCTTAAGAGAGCGAAATATTATTGATATTGATGATGAGTTCATAAAAAAACATCAATTGTATTAAGAACAGAAAAAGATAAAAAGAGCTAGTAAAATAGCTTTTTTTATCAAAATTAATTAAATATCTATTTTAAACTAATACCAACCCTTTGTTTTTCCAAATCTACACTTATTACTTTTAGATTTTCAAGATTTTGATTTATACTTAAAATTTCGCTTGGATGAGATACTCTTTTTTGACTAATTTGTGAAATATGAAGTAGGGCATCATTTTTTAGCCCAATATCTACAAATGCTCCAAAATCAGTTATATTACGAACAATTCCATTTAAAATAAATCCCTCTTTTAAGTCATTTATATCCAAAATATCATTTGAAAATTTTACTTGATTAAACTCTGTTCGTACATCATATCCTGGTTTTAAAAGTTCGTTTATAATATCTTTTAATTTTAGAGTAGTTGTATTTAGTTCAATAGCAGTTTTTTCAAAATCTTTTATCTCTTCAATTTTGTAGTTTTGTTGTAATTTTTTTGTTAGCTCATAATCTTCAGGATGAATTGCAGTATTGTCTAAAATAGATAAGCCATCTTTTATTCTTAAAAATCCAACACTTTGAATAAATGCTTTTTCTCCCAAACCTTTTACTTCTAAAAGTTGATTTTTTGAACTAAACTTTTTAATTTTTTCTCTATGTTCTACTATATTTTGAGCTAATTTCTCACTAATTCCAGATATAAAAGATAGAAGCTTATATGAAGCAGAGTTTAAATCAACTCCAACTTTGTTTACTAAATCTATTGTTATGTTTTCTAGTTTTTTCTCTAACTCTTTTTGATTTACATCGTGTTGGTATTGACCAATTCCTAATGATTTTGGATCAATTTTAACCAAAGCTGCCATTGGGTCTCTTAGTCTTTGTGCTATAGAAATAGCTCCTCTTATTGTTACATCAAGATTTGGATACTCTTGCGAAGCTATTTTTGAAGCCGAATATACACTAGCTCCAATTTCACTAACTATTGCATATTTTATTTCAAAATTCTCTTTTTTTAACTCTTCATTTTTTAATAACTCATCAATAAAATTTGCAGTTTCTCTTGAAGCTGTACCATTTCCAATAGCAATAGCAGTAATCTTATGCTTTTTAATAAGTTCTAACACAATTTTTGATGAATTTATCAAATCCTCTTTTGGTTTTGTAGGATATATAACTGCACTATCTAAAAAAATCCCATTTTCATCAATTACTGCTAACTTACAACCAGTTTTAAATCCAGGGTCAATTCCTAAAATTACTTGATTTACAAGTGGAGCTGTAAGAAGTAGCTCTTTTAAATTTTTCCCAAATAGTTCTATGGCTTCAATTCCAGCTTTCTCTTTTAGGTTTGAAATAGCTTCTCTTTTTAAAGTTGGAAGTAATAATCTTTTTAAACCATCTTTGTAAGCATCAAATACTAACTCTTTTGAGCTAGAAGCATTTGTAGGAATTTTGTATTTTTTAATATTTTCTAAAATATGATTTTCATCAATTTCAACTTTAAGTGATAGTTGCTTTTCATTTACAGCTCTTAAA
>JAGOHQ010000076.1 GCA_017996075.1 Aliarcobacter sp. | reverse complement strand
TTGTGCAGGTTTTAAAATAGATGTTTTAGTAAAAGGTGGTTGTATTTTAACGCTTTCAGGTTTGTATTTTAAATCTTCTAAAAATCTTTGAATTGGTTGTTTTTCATTATAATAATCAGTATCAGGTGTTAATTTATTGTTTTCTAATTTCCAAGCAACAACATTAGGTTTAACATCATAACCACGCATTTTTGTAGTTATTTCACCTTTGAGGTTTGTATACATATAATCAGCTGAGCCGTGAAAACTGACTGAATTACAAATATTCTTAACTTCAAAATTGTAAAGTCCTTTTACTTTTTCATAAATATAATTGTTATTTTCATCCTTTATAGCTATCCCTTTTTCATCTACTTTTATTTTTTCAAATTCACTGTTGAAAATATCGTTATTAGAGAAGACTTTGCTAATATGATTTTTTACTAATTCATTAATTTTTATATATAATTTTTTCACTTTATCTTCAAAAGGTTTTAACTCATTTTCTTTTTCTTTTGTAAATTTGTGATTTTCACCATAAATCTTTTTATATTCTTCTAAATCTTTTGATAGTTTAGTAAAAATATCTATATCAATATTTCCATAATATTTATCATCAATCAACCATCCTTTCCCTTTTTGATATAGTATTTTCTTACCATTTTCAGTTATTGGTTTATTTTTCCATTTATGATTTTTTGATAAATCTTCATTTCTTTTTTGATAACTTCTTACAAATGAGGAAGTATCAATAATATTTTTTTTATATCTTTCAATTTTATGTATAACTTCGTTAAGGTTAAAAATACCCCCGTCTGTAATGGTTTGATATATATTTAAAGCTTTTTCAGTTAGATACATCCCACAACGACACATAGCTGTAATGTTTGCAGCTAGAAGAATATTACTAATTTCAAAATATTTAGAAACATTAATTCCGTAGAGTGTGTTACCTATTAATTTATAGAGATAAGCTAAAGACGGATTTGTTTTTTTATATTCTGCCCGTTTTTGTATTATTTTATCTAAACCTAATTTACCGAAATTTGTTGAATACCAATAATGGTTATATTCCCCATCATCATTTACTATATATGAATTTGGTATGGTATTATTAAACCTTTTATGAATTGTCTTTTTATTAAATAAATCTTCTATAGACTTACATTCAAAATTTTTTGGATAAAACAATGCAGACTTCATATAAACATTGTCTAGAAATTCATCTCTTTGTTTATTATTCCATTCAGTTTTTATAATATCTAGTTCGTCCCAAGTTAATGTTGAAGTTATTAATTCCCTTGTAAGTATAGATGTTGGTGTATTATCTAAATCAACGCTATGTGTGGTAATCCCTGCATATTCATTAGTACCATCTATTTTTTTAATATCTTTTTCTATTTTTAATTTCAACCAAGACGGGATAAAATCCTGTTCTATATTAAGCGGTTTAATTGTTTCTACAGCTAACTTAAACCCTCTTTTTATTAAATATTTTTTATCATAATGTTTAAAAAAATCTCTTATGGTTACTTTTCCTTGATTAAATCCCATTATAACAGGACACCCATAATAGAAAGGTAAAATGCTTGCCGTAGTAGAATAAGCACCAGCAATATCAATATCTACTAGTGTAAAATCTTTTGAAATTATATTTATAGATTGTCTATTATTATAACACCTACCACCATTGGTTTTACTTAAGAAATGTTTGTTTAATTCGCTTTCTTTTAAGTTTCTAACTTCTTCTGTTTTTGATGTTCTTAAATTTTTAGAAGTCGCAGGAATAGTATAATATTTAAGAATTTTGATATTTTCAGTATTTTGAATATTTAATCCTAAATTTTTTAATAAAGTACTTTGTTGTAAATCATTAGTTGTTGCACCTGTTGTTAATTTAACTTCTGTAAAATAATTTTTTAATCCTAACTCTTCATAAGCTTTTTTAAATAAATCATTATGCTTTTTAAAAGCATCATAAATAACTAAGTCGCCAAGAGCATATTTTTTAAATTCTTCTGGTCGTTCAATCATAGCTAGCAACATATTATCTTTTACATCATCAAGTAAATTTTTATTGCTAGTATCCATTCCAAGATTTTCAAGAACGCTATTTAAACTGATAGCTCCTTGCATAGCTCCTAAATCTACCAAGTCAAAAACTAAACGATATTTTAAACTATTAATTGTTATTAATCTTTGAGTATGCCATTGTTGACAAAATCCTTTATTAGAATTTGTTTTTAATCTTCGTTCTTGGGTTATTTTCTTTTTTTGAAAAGCTTTTTTTAAGTCTATAAATAGTTGATTTTCTACCCATTCTTCACCTTTTTTTCTTATATATACAGGTAAAGGTAAGGTTTGAAATGTTTTAGATAAGTCTGCGAGTAAGAAATAAGCGTAAAGTTTAAAAGTACAAGTAGGATATTTTTTTAATTCTTCATAATCCAATTCGTTTTTATTACCTATTTCAATTTGGAAACCTTTTAACTTTAGAAAATCAAATATATGACATTGTGAGTATTTATCATAAGTTGGATAATAATAATTAGAATTTGATACATTCTGCTCATAAAAATCCTTAATATCAGGATTAATTAAAATTTCTGCATCATCATATAAAGCGTGTTTGATTTGAGTAGTTAAGTTAATAGTAGGGATTGCTTGAATATCTATTTTGTTTAATAAATCAGCATTTATTTGTTTTATTTCCCTATTTTCCGTTAATTCGTAAATACCTTTTAAATCAGGTGTTCTGTTTTTTATTAATCGGTCCAACCTATCAATTTGAATTAGTTGTCTATTATCAAGATTTTGTAATTTTTCTTTAGTTAATCCTTTATTATCTCCATAATAACTTGTGAACTCTGTATCTATTACAAGAGGACAAATGATATTATTTTTTTCAGTAATAGGATAATTAACTAATTCATCAGGTATAATATACTTATGATAAGGTAATATTGGTTTTTCTAATTTATCATAATAACCATTTCTACCAGAAAGCTTATAATTAAAATTTCTAAAAAAATATTTATGGTTGTTATTTCCAGTAAGTTTTTGTGAAATATCAAGATTTGATTTGGTTTGTTTTTTGTTATTTTTAGACATATTTTAATCTCATTCATAGAGTTAATGAGATAAATAAACCTAAAAATTTTTAAGATGAATTAGTGATAAAATTAGATATCTATATAGAATTTATCACTTAAATATATAATTTTTATGTTGAAATTTAAATTATATAATGTAATTTAAAAGATAGAAAATAACATTTCCTGTGTTGGTTTTTCTATTTTAAAGTTTCATTTTAAGTCTTTAGGTTTATAACCTCACTTTTATTTATTAAATTTTTTAGCGGTAGAACTTCTGCCGCTATTTTCATATTGACAATTTACATTACTCTCTTTTAGTAGTCTATACTTTTAAAAAATTTTTTTGTCTTTGTTTATAAAATCAAATTAGTTTAGTATTTAAAGCGTTAGTGATACTTACGAATATCATTTAGCAATCAAAACATCACATTAAGACCTTTTAAGCTTTATGCTAGGGGTGTGTTATTCTATAAACGCCTCTGGCGTGAAGTTTAACACGGATTGTTACTTGTAATAATTTTCGTAAGCCCCTAGCACCATTTTCAATAAAGCTATGAGGTTAATATGATTAATTACAAATACGACTTTGACTTATATACTCTTCAACAATTACCAAGTAATGACGCAAGATTATTTCTAGATATCATCGTAAACAAGGCTTTACTTCAAGCACAGGCTATTCAATATAAAGAAAATACTGTTTTTGTTATCAGTGAAGAGCAATACAAAAAGTTAATCAATTGCTAGGCAAATTTTTCTGTATAGTATTGGTCTTCTTTATCAGTCTGCAATTATACTCGTTATTACTTAACGGCGGACTGATTACTGACAAATACAAGATACTTAAAATATTGATAGTTAAGATATTGATATATTATTTAGTGATGTCAAAAATAGGCTTTTCAATTAGAGATTTTTTGTAATTAACTTCTAAATTGTTTATATTTATTAATTTCATTTAATCTCAATTCCTCGCTTTTAACATCTGGTTTATTTAGAACTTCATTAATAATTTTGAAAGTGTTTATATCGTCTTTTGGAATAATACCTTTTACCGAGTTATCATCCAACCCGTTAACTAATTGATGGTGAATTATATTTAAAATCAAATATTCCACTTCATACATCATTTTAATTTTTCTACTTTGTTTTTCCTCATCGCTCATATTTCTAAAATCTGTAATTATTGAAGTTATATCTATGGAGGATTGATTATAAGACTTTCCGTCTATTTCTTTAGCTAATTTGATTTTCTGTTCTTCTATAGGTAAATCGTAGTCAATTAAACATTCTTCTCTATGTTTTTTATAGTAATATTCACTAAAAACAAGACCGCTTTTTTTATTCAAAACCTCCGCTGGTTCTCTTAATATTATTAATTTATTTATTTGCAAAACCAGTTCAGGAAGATAATTTTTATCTATGAAAGCTTGACAGATAGGACAATTTTTTTCTTTTTGCATAATTTTTAAATATTGTTGAAATCTATATAACTATTAGCTGTGTTTAAATCATTATCGCTATGACCTAATATTTCAGCTAAATATCTTTGATTGGATTTGTTAGTATCCTTATTGAATTTCGACATAGAAATACAACCATAAATAGCTCTTAAATTTTTTGTTTGAATTTCACCAGTTACAAAATTTCTAAAGTATTTTTTAACTCTCATAGACATATCTTTAGAATATGAATTGTGGAATTTATCTACTAATTGAACGCTTGAGAAATCGTCTAACTTATTGTTCTTTTTATCAATTAAATTTTTAGTATGTTGTTTTCTAAAATCTTGCCAACACCTTAAAAATTCATTGGTATTCATAAGACAAGGTATTACATAAGGTTTTAAACTATCTGTACCTCTAGTTTTTAATTGTCCGCTAAATTCTAAATGAGTTATATCTATAGGCGAGAAATCAGCACTACATCCAATCTCTGCTGGTCTTCTACCAGTAAGAGAGCAAAAACCAAGTATCTTTTCAACATAACTAGAACTTTTAATTAGAGAAATACCCATCTCTATATAACCAACAACATCCTTAATAGTCCTTAAATTAAGATGGTCGTTATT
>JAGOHQ010000075.1 GCA_017996075.1 Aliarcobacter sp. | reverse complement strand
AATTTTCATAACTTAATGAGTTATCAAAACTTCCTTCAACAACTTTGTTATCATCCATATTATAAACAACTTTTCCAGATAATGAACCATAATCATGATTTATCTTTACATAGTTATCTAAATCTTGGAATTTTGGTTCATCGAAACTATTATATAAAATAGATTGTGACATTTTATGATTTATAAACTGTTTTAAATTATCTTTATCATAAATTGATTGGTTTAAAGATAATTTTATTGTTTTTTGTTCTTGCAAAGTTGGAAAAACACTTAATTCATTATATTTTAGTGGTTGATTCTCTTTTACTGTTATATTGTACAAATCTCCATCTTTTCTTAAATTTTCAGGAATATCATAACTAGCGTTTAAGTTTAAAGTATGAATATAGTCACTATATGGTTTTAATAGGTCTGTTCCAACAATAAAAGAGGTCCTATTTTGTATTAAAGTTCCATCCTCGTATCTTAAATTATTATATAAAGAGTTACTGTAATCATATTGAGTTAAAATAGTTCTATTTTCAACTCCTACATACATATAGTCATCTAAAATATTTTTTGTATAACTAATAGGAACATTTATATCATAGATTTTTGCGTTTAAGCCCTCTTTTCTTGTGAAATTTTGTGCTTTTGTATCTATAGAGTATATAAGGTTTTCTAAAAACAGCTCTTTATTGTAAGAGTGAAGCTGAATTTGTGGTAACTCTTGTAAAGTATTATCATTTGTTTTTTGTGAAGCATCTACATAGTATTTTCCATAAACTCCACCATAATATTCAGGTGTATTATAAAAATAGTTTACTTTAGACTCTATTTTCTTATCAGTTCCTAAATTATAATCATCTTCTTCTTTTAATGTTATGTATTCAATATCATTTAAGTATCTAATAGAAGTAAAAACTCCATCTTGATGCTCTTTGTTTTTTGCGAAAATATTTTTTCTCTCATAATCAATATCTAAACCATAATGTTCGCTATTTTCAAGTTGCTCTTTACTTCTATAGTTATCAAACTCTTTAAAATATCCTGTTTTTACATTAAGCATACTATCAGGACTATCAGCGTATCTAAAATTTGCGTAGCTTCCATATCCTCTTTGTGTTCTAATTTGTGGAATTAACTCAATATCATAATCATCAGCAGGAGCTATAAATATTGGTTGTGAATATAAAAAACCTTCACTACTTGAATATCCCATAGTTGGAAGTAAAAGCCCTGTTCGTCTAGTTGTATCTGTTGGAAAACCAAAATATGGAAGATAAAAAACAGGAACATTTTTTACATAAAGTCTAGGGTTATAAGTATTCATCCACATAGCTTCAGTATCATAATCACTACTTGATGATCTAATACTCCAAATTGGATCAATACAATCACAAGAAGATAAAATAGAGTTTTCAAGAGTTATTACATCTTTATCCTTATTTGCCTCTTTTGAGTTTGACCAAATATTTGAAGTATTATCCATTAAAAATACTGGGTCTTGATTTATAATATCATTTTTCATATCTACAAAAGCATAGTTACTTTGAGTTTGGATTTTATTATCTTTGATAATTAATACATTATCAAAAAGTTCTAAAATCTCTTTGTCTTTATCATAAATCATTTTGTCAGAACTTAAATAATATGTTGGAGAATATGCAACAACATCACCAGTTGCAGTTATAATGTTGTTTTTCGTATCAACATCTTTTGCAACAAGTTGTAATTTTTCCGTATTTAACTCTTGAGCATTTACTTGAATTAAAAATGAAGCTAAAGCTAATGAAACAACTATTTTATGCATTTACTACCAACGTTTTACCAGTAAAATCGTGAAAAGTTCTTCTACCTTCAGTAAAAAATCCTATTAAAAATCCTATGTAAAAAAACATTTCAGATACAACTCTTCCTAAACTTCTCAAAAAAGATGAAAAAAAGCTAACTCTTTCCCAAGAATTAGCATCTATTACTCTTATTTTTACTATTTTTTTACCTAGAGTTTGTCCATAATACCAAATAAAAAAAGTATGATATATAAGCTTTAATAGTATTAAAGGTACTACAAAAGTAGTTTGCATTAAGTTTATTAAAGCCTCTTGACTATCACTTACAGCAACTATACTATTCCAATAAATAAGGCAAATTAGTAATGTTACAATCAAATCATCAATTACAAAAGCGAATGCCCTACTTCTAAGAGTTGCTAACTGCAAGTTTGAGGTATTATTTTGCTCTTGCATTTTAGTTCTTTAAAGCTTGATATGCAATATCTTTTCTAAATTTTTTCCCATCAAAAGATATTTCAGAACTAAGCAAATAAGCTCTATCTCTTGCTTCTTTAACTGTATCTCCAAGTCCTACACAAACAGCTACTCTTCCACCGGTTGCCAAAAGAACATCATCTTTTTTTTCAACTCCTGCAAAAGATATATGACTATTTTCCAAAAGCTCTTCATCTACAATATTTGATAACTCAATAATAGAGTGCGCAGATGCACTATATGGATAGTTTTTGCTAGCCATCACAACTCCAACTGCAAATTTATTTTTAATTTTAATATCAAGTTTATCAAGCTGTTTTGTTGCTCCATAGTAGAATAAATCAGAAACTTTTGACTCAATTAAAGGCATCAAAATTTCACACTCAGGATCTCCAAATCTAACATTATATTCAAGAACTATTGGCTCACCATTTACAACCATAACTCCTACGAATAAAACACCTTCAAAAGGTGCATTTTCTTCTTGCATCCCTTTTAGTGTAGGTTTAATTACTCTATCTTCAAGTTTTTTATAAATTTCATCATTTACAAGCGGAGTTGGAGCATAAGCACCCATTCCGCCAGTATTTGGTCCAGTGTCACCATCTCCTACTCTTTTGTGATCTTGAGCAGCTGGAAGTATTTTGTAGTTTTCACCATCACAAATTGCAAATACAGAAAGTTCATAACCATCCAAAAACTCTTCAACAATAACTTTTTCACCAGCTTCGCCAAATGCTTCACCATTTAGCATATCATCAACTGTTTTTTTAGCTTCTTCTTTACTTTGAGCGATTATTACACCTTTTCCACCACAAAGACCATCTGCTTTTACAACTATTGGAAGATTTTTCATGCCATCAATAAAATCATAAGCATCTTGTTTATTTGATGTTTCTATAAATGCTGCTGTTGGTATATTATATTTTTTTAATATATTTTTCATATAAGCTTTTGATCCCTCAAGCTGAGCTGCTTGTCTTGAAGGTCCAAATATAGTTAATTCGTATTTCTTAAATATATCAACAACACCATCTACAAGAGGACCTTCTGGTCCAACAATTGTTAAATCTATACTATTTTCTTTTGCAAAAATTGCTAGTTTTTCATAATCTGTAATATTAATATTTTTCCCTAAATCAGAAGTTGCGCCATTTCCTGGCATAAAGTATAAATTGTGAGATTTTTCATTTTTTAGTGCAAGTCCAATAGAGTACTCTCTACCACCACTTCCAAGTATTAATATATTCATTATTTTTCCCTTTAATTTTTAAAAATCCAAGTAGCCGATAACCATAAAGGTGGCCCTAAAAGCCAAGTATATATACAAGAGAAATACTTTAGGAGCAAAAACCAAAGGAGATGCTGCACACAGTATAAACTACAAATTTGTATAAAATAAAATATTATCGGACCCGCAAGTAATGGAAATCCCGTACTACTTAGAATTGATGATTTTATCTAAAAAAATTTAAAATTGTGATTAAACTAATTTTTTAAAGCTAGTTTAACGCACTCTTCAACACTAGTTAGTGAACTTATTTCACACTTTATGTTTTTTGGAAGATACAAAGCTGTTGTTTTACCTATTGCTATTGCTTTAAAACTATCTTCCCAGCTATATTTCTTAAAAAAGCATTCAACACTTGATGGAGAGGTAAAAATAATTGTGGAGTTTTTATCTAAAGCTTTTCTTTCTTGCTTATTGCAAGATGTTTTGTATGATATTATTTCATCTATATCTATACCGTTTTCTTTTAAAATATTTGTAAGATTTGATACTGTTTTTAATGCTCTTATATACAAAGTTTTTTTATTTTTTAAATATGGAATTAATTCATTTGCAAAATCATTTCCATGACCACTAAATCCAATAAAAGCTATATTTGCACCAAATTTTTTTGCAATATCTGCTGTTTTTGGAGCTATTACATAAGATGGAGTACTTTTCCAATTTATACCATTTTCTTCTAGTGAAAAAATAGCATTTTTTGATGTAAAAACCAATGCATCATATTTTTCTAAATCTAAATCAAATCTTAAATACTCTATTTCAAAAACTTCAAGATTTTCTACACCATCAAATTTTTGTTCATTTAGTAGATATATTTTGCTCATTCTTTAACTCTTCTTTTATATGTGTTTTTGCATGTTCTAATATTCTGTATATCTTTATATTATTAAAAATTTTACCTATTTTCAACAATCTTCTTTTATGAGTATATTTTATAACTAAAACAATCTCAATATTTTTTTCTTGATATTTTTCTATAATATCTTCAAGTTTAAATATAGCAGATATATCTAAATAACTAACTTCTGTGCAATCAATTACCATTTTTTCGCTTTTTTCTTTGTTTAGAACTCTCTCAAGAAGTATTGCTGTTGCAAAAAACAGAGCACCTTTTACTTTTATGATATCTATATTTTCACTATCTATTAAAAGTTTATAATGCTTCATTTTTATATTTTTTGATATTTGATAAACAGCCATAAATGATGAGATAAAAACTCCAGCAGAAACAGCAATTATTAAATCTACAAAAACTGTTAGTAAAAAAACTGTTATCATAATAAGTAAATCATCTTTTGATACTTTTCGTATAATTTGTAAAAATCTATAATCTAAAATATCAAACCCAACTTTTATAAGAATTCCAGCTAGAAGTGCCAAAGGAATTTTTGAAGCAATTGGAGCTAAAAATAGCGCTATAATAAGTAATACAATAGCATGAGTAAGCCCAGAAATTCTAGTTGTCGCTCCATTTTTCATATTTACAACCGTTCGCATAGTTGCACCTGCTCCTGGAATTGCACCAAAAAATGAGCACATAGTATTTCCAATACCTTGAGCGATTAACTCTTTTTTTGAATTATGATTTGTTTTTAGTCTTGAGTCAACTAAAACAGATGTTAAT
>JAGOHQ010000074.1 GCA_017996075.1 Aliarcobacter sp. | reverse complement strand
GTGGTTTTGATGATTTAGGTTCTATTTTTGAAGAGATGTTTGGTTTTTCAAGAAATCATAGCAAAAAAGAGAGAAAAACTTATAACTATAATCTTGATACTGCCGTTGAAGTTAAATTAGAGTTTAATGAAGCAGTATTTGGTTGCAAAAAAGAGATAAACTATAAATATAAAACAGCTTGTAAGCCTTGTAATGGAACTGGTGCAAAAGATAGCAAGATTGAAAACTGTAAAACTTGTGGCGGAGTTGGACAAGTTCACACAAGACAAGGTTTTATGACATATGCACAAACATGTCCAACTTGTAGTGGTAGTGGTCAATCAAAAACAAATAGTTGTAAAGCATGTTCTGGAAATGGTTTTGAAGAGATTAAAGGAAATTTCACTGTTGATATTCCAGAAGGTGTAAATGATGGAATGAGAATAAGAGTTTCAAATAAAGGAAATATAGCACCAAATGGACAAAGAGGAGATCTATATCTTCAAACAAAAGTAAAAGAAGATAGTCACTTTATAAGACATGATGATGATATATATTTTGAAGCCCCTATTTTCTTTACTCAAGTAGCTTTGGGAGCAAAAATAAAAGTTCCTAGCCTAAAAGGTGAATTAGAGCTTGAAATACCAAAAAATGTAAAAGATAAACAACAATTTACTTTTAAAAATGAGGGTGTAAAAAGTGTTCAAGGATATGGAAAAGGTGATTTAATTGTTCAAGTAAAAATAGAGTATCCAAAAACTTTAACAAATGAACAAAAAGAGCTTTTAGAAAAATTACAAGATAGTTTTGGTGTAGAAAGTACTCCTTCTGAAATAAAATTTGAGGGAATGTTTGATAAAGTTAAGAAATGGTTTTCATAAGTTTTAAAATATACACAAGGAGCAAAAATGAAATTTGAATATGTAGGATATAGACCTGTGATTAGTCACAATGGAGTTACATTTAAACAGGGGAAAGATGATAAATTTATTTATTTACCATATGCTTATGAAATTTTAAATGCATTAAATCACGAATATACAACAAATAAAAATAAATATTCAAATAGTATAAATCTTGATAATTCAAATATTGACAAACTATATAAAGTTGTTGAAACATATTTTCCAGATATTGAAAAATCTATAGAAGATAAACTAAAAAAATATAAAGAGCATTTAGAAGAAGAGAGAGAGAATATAATTTCAAGACCACACTTAAGTGATATAGAAAAAAATATATTTCTTTCAAATCTTGATTTAATGAAAAACTATAGAATAAATAGAGCAAAAAATAAAATCTTCTACTACTTTGTAATAGCAACTATTGTAGAGATAATAAAAGAAAAAAGAATTAAAGAAATAGATATTCCATACCACAATAAATTTTGGCATGTTTTAAATACTATTCAAGGGGTTTTGAGTTCTGAAAAAATAAATAGCAATATAAAAGCCGTTTATCTTGATACAAAACTTGAGCTTAAATTTACTACATCTTTGTCTTAAAACTGTTTTATAATATCAAGATTTTTTTTATCTAAATCTTGATATTTTTCCATTATATTTTTATATTCTAATTCATAATTTTTGTATAAAAAAGAGTATTTTTCTTCATTTTTATACTTTTGGGACCCTTTTTTTGAGCTTGAAGATAAAGCGCTTATAAAATCAAAAGAGTTTATCTCAAGCAAAATATCATCCAAATCTTCTTTTTTTATATCTGATTTATTTGAACTATTTAATCGATATTCCATTGATTTATGAAGCATATCAAATAATGAGCTAGAACCAAAGTTATTTTTTGATTTTAAATAGTTATTTTTATCGCTATATCTATTACTTAAATACTCAAAACCGCTATCAAAAGGCTTTCCTAAAACTGTATCAAATAAAATATTGGCTAATTTTCCATCATTTGTAAAAAGTGTAGCTAATCTAAGATTTTTTGCTAAATTTTTCTTATCTTCATCTTCAAAAAGCTCATCAATCTCTTTTAGTGTAATTCCATTTATATTTGAAAAAGTTAATGAGTTATCTCTTTTTTTATTTTTATTTAATATATTTTCAACACTATTTGAAAATATATTGTCTATATTTTTTTCCAAATTATTATTTACATTTGTTTTAAAAAGTAAAATATCGTAGTTTGAGCTTATCATTTGTCAAAACCAAAATATAAAGAATGTTGCAATACTTGAAAATAAAATTGCAAAAAGTATTGATATTTTTGTAGAGTTATTTTCTATAAAAACAAACTTATTTGATAATCTATTTGTTACATAAATAGCAGGAGACAATGCAAATGCAATCAATGCTAAAACAAAAACAAAATATATAATCACATCAATCATAAAAAATTCCTCTTATATAAATATCAACAGAAATATAACAAAAATAAAAATAAAATAGATTAATTTATATCAACTTAAATACAATCATCTTTTTTTGATAAAAATTTTAATTCATCACAAGAAAAACCAGCCTCTTTTCTAGCACTAAAATTTAAATCCATTTTTCTTTTAGTACTGCCTGGAAAAACCTTTTCTATAGCTTCAAAATAGACAATTTCTGGCTTGCACCCTATTTTGTCGCACTCATATTTAAACCAAAAATCACCTTTTTTAACATGACTTATCTCTTCTTTTAAAATAATTTTTAAAGCATCTATTAACTTAAGATTAAATTCATCTTTATTTGAGTTTAATTTTTCCATAATTTTTGGATTTTGATCAAGACCATTTGCTTCTAAATATCTAGGAATACAAGCCATGCGGCTTAATAAATCAGGAGTTTGTTGCATAGCTTCAAATAGGTTTTTATGTACTTCAAACTCTCCATAAAAACCATTTAACTCATTTAATAACTTTTCTAACATTAAAAAATGTCTAATCTCGTCACTAGCAACTTCTAGCCAATCTTTATAAAACTCTAAAGGCATATTTTGGTATCTTAAAGCAGCATCTAAAGCTAAATCAACAGCACTATACTCAATATGTAAAATAGTGTGTATTAAATATTTTTTTCCTTCTTTGGTTTTAAAGTTTTTTATTGGAGGAAGTTTTGTTGGTTTTACTATAGATAAAAAATCATTATAAGATGGATTTTCTAAATCTAAAGCTCTATAATTATGGTCAAAAATAAGCTTATTTTCTAAAAAAAGTTTATAAAATTTATCAAACTTTATAAACTTTTCTTTTGGTAATTTTGTGAGTAAAATATCCTCTAAAATTATGAAATAATCCATGTAAATTAACCTTTTTTTAGATATAATCAGACAATTTTAGCAAATTAAGGTTTAAAATGGAAATTAAAGTTCATCCTATGGGTGATTATGGCACAAATTGTTATATTGTTACTATTGATAATAAGGATTTTATAATTGACCCTGGTGTAAATGCTACTGCTTGGATTAAGCAAAATACTACAAATCCAGTTGCTGTTTTAAATACGCATGGACATTTTGATCATATCTGGTCAAATCAAGAAGTAAAAGAACTTTTTAACATAAAACTTTATACTCCAAAAGATGATGAATTTATGCTTACTTTAAACCCATATAATTTAGGAATGCCACACTCAAAAGCAGATGTTTTGGTAAATCCAGATGAAGAGCTTGAAATTGAAGGTGTAAAAGTAAAATTTCACCATTTTCCTGGACATACTCCAGGATGTAGTATGATTGAAATAAACAGAACATTTTTTAGTGGAGATTTTATATTTAAAGGAACTATTGGGAGATTTGATTTTCCAAATTCAAGTTCAACTCAAATGAAAAAAAGTTTAAATAAGATTTTGGAATTTAAAGATAATTACAATATCTATCCAGGTCACGGGGATAAAACTACTCTTTTTAATGAGATTGATAATATTACTTTATGGGAAAAACATATAAAATGAGTAATTTCTATGAAACTATCACACAATTATCTCATAATCTGTCAATAAGCGAAAAACAAGAGATTTTTGATGATATATTTGAATTTTTGCAATCTAATTTTCACATAGATGCACTAAAAATCTATCTTAAAAAAAATGGTATTTCAAGTAGTGTATTTGATAATTCAGATGAAGAAAATTCAAAATTTTTTTATACATATAAAACAAAACTTACGAATAGTCTTGAGCTAACTTTTGGAATTATTTTTAAAAATGAAAATAAACTAGATGATTTAAAAAAAGATACTACAAATATTAATATTTCGCTAGATATTTTATCTATGAATATATATACAAAACATTTAGAAAACACTATATCTGATATTTTGATTATTGATTTACTTACAGGGTGCTATAATAGAACCTACTTAAATCACTATATAAGATCAATTTTTAGTTTGGCTTTGAGAGAGGGAAAAAAAATAGCTTTTTTAAAAATTGGAATAGATCACTTTAAAGCTGTTTTGGATGAATTCAACTATGAAATTGGAGATAGAGTAATAAAAAAACTATCAGAAGTTTTAAAAGCTGGAATTAGAGATTCTGATTTAGTAATAAAAGTATCAAATGATGCTTTTTTAGTTTTACTTCAAAACATACAAGAGGAAGAAAATGCTCTTTTTGTTGCAAACAAACTAATAGATACTTTTAAGAAAGAGAAAATAGTTATAAACCCAGACACTGGTCAAGTTTTAATGAAAACAATTTGTGTTGGAATTACATTCTACCCAAAAGATGGAGAAGATTTAGATACAATTATAAAAAAGTCAGATATTGCGATTAGAGAAGCTAAAAATAAAGGTAGAAGTATGGCATTTGTATTTAGTGAGGACGAAACATCAAAGATTGAACTTTTCTAGGTAAGATTTATGAAAGATAGTATTATAGAGTTAATTAGACAATCGGCATTTGATAAAGTTGCATTTGAAACATTAGAGAGTATTTTTAAGTTATATGAACAGCTTCAATACTCTTCGGATTTAAACCAACTTGCAGGAGATATTTTTTTATGGTTAGAGGAAGAATTTGCTATAAAAAATATGGTTTTTTCTTTATTTGATATAAATAAAAACAAAAAAACTGATATTTTATCAAAGGGCGATAAGTTTTTTTTAGATGACGATTTATCACAGTTTTTTATCATAAATACACATACAAATTTAAATGCGACAATATCTTTTTGTGCAACATCTCAAGAACACTCTTTATTTTTGGAAAGTAAGTATAACTCAATTGAAGCAACATTTTTTATTAT
>JAGOHQ010000073.1 GCA_017996075.1 Aliarcobacter sp. | reverse complement strand
TGTTTCTCATTTAATTCAAATCTATCTAATAAACTTTTTACACTTACATTAAAATTATTTGGAAATCTATGATTTGAGTTTCTTAGTAAATCTGTAAGATAAACTCCTTCTCTCACACCTACTCCAGAAGTTACAACCTCTTTTATATCCAACTCATCAAGAATAGTTTTAAAAATAAATGTACCCTCTTTTATAGTATCAAATCTATCTTTTTTAACCCCTAATTCTTGAAGTTCATCATTTGTATCTGCTTTTAAAATATTTTCAAAAAGTTTTTTTTCTGCGTTTACATTATATGTAAACCCATGAATTGCATCTAAAGGATACTCATTTTTATCCATAATCATTTTTGATAAAGTTCTAATACTTCCACCAATTCCAACAGCTTTTGAAGGAATATCAATATTTTGTTCAAAAACTTTTTTTAAGTTCTCTAAAATATAATCTTTTGCACCTTTGATATTGTTTTTATTAAAATACAACTCTTTTATTCTTACAGTTCCAATATTTAAAGATATTGATTTTAAGATTTTTTTATCTTTTACAAAACAAAATTCTGTACTTCCCCCACCAATATCAATAGTTATAAACTCATCATCATGAAGTAAATTTGAAGTAGCAACACCACCAAAATAAGACTCTTTTTCTCCATCAATTACTTTTATACTCAATCCCAAATCATTTTTAACTCTATTTAAAAAAACTTTTGAATTTGGAGCGTCTCTTAAAGCAGAAGTTGCCACACACAAAACTTTTCTTGATTTTAAAGCATTTGAAATATTTAAAAAAGATTTTAAAGATTGATAAGCTCTTTCCATAGGAATTTCTTGAAGGTTCCCACCATTTTCATAGCAACCTTCAGAAATTTTTACTCTACTTTTTGTCTCATTTATTAAAGAAAAAGCAAAACGGCTAGATTTTTCTAAAACAACCATCCGCATTGAGTTTGAGCCAATATCGATGACTGTTGTAATTTTCGACATTTTAGTTTTCTTCTTCCATTAACTGATCATATTTGAATTTTAACTCTTCTAGTGTCTCTTCATTATCTGGATCCAAAATAATACAATCAACTGGACAAACCTCTACACACTGAGGTTCTTCATAGTGTCCAACACACTCTGTACAACGATCAGCATCAATTACATAAATTGGATCACCCTCTTCAATCGCCATATTTGGACACTCTTCCCTACAAGCGTCACATGCAATACATTCGTCCATAATTATTAAAGCCATATAATTTTCCTAATTTTTTTATTAATCTGGAGTTATACCTAAAAATCTTTAATAATTTCTTTAAATATTGAAAATTGTTCTTTATATTTTGTAACAAATATAATATCTTCTTCTTTTTTTATATATAAATCTTTACTTATAAAAAGTCCAGCTTCAACATCAAATTCCCTTAAATCTCCTTTGAAAATCACAAACAAAAAATCTCTTGCATTTGCCAAAGATAGTGCTGTTGCACCAAGAACTCTAAACTTTATATTTTTATCGTCTATATTTTTACAAATATTTGGATATTTATATCCTCTTTCAAAAACTGCAACTTTTGAAATATTATGAACTATTTTTTGTATCTCTTTTTTATTTTCCAAACAAAAATATTTTACCTCATCATCCAAAATTCTATAAACTAAAGTTTTGTTTGCCATATTTGCTACAAAACCAGCAATAATTTCACCATTTTTTTTAACTGCAACTGAAGTGCCAAAATATGGAATATTTGATAAAAAATTATTACTTCCATCAAGAGGGTCTATTATAAATGTAATATCTTTTTTATTATCAATAAATCCACACTCTTCACTAAAAATATTTCCAAAATCTTTTAAATTTTTTATAAATATATCTTCAAAAAAAATATCAATTTTTAGTGAATTATCTCCACCAAATCCAATCTGTTTTGTATATGTAAAATCATCTTCTTTTAAACTATTTTTTATATATTTTGCTATTTCAATATTTGATTTTATTATCGCTTTTGTTATATTTTCCAAAACTAAATATCCTCTTTTATATCTTGATTTTCTATTTTTTGAAGTTTCTCAAGTTCTATAAAATAAGCATGTGATAAAAAAATAATATAAAAAATTGAGACAAAAAGTGTAACAAAAGGAATAGTAGAAATAAAATATAAAAGAAGTGTTCTAACTCTAAAAGCACTAGAAGATTTAGAGTAAATTTTTTCATACTCTTCTTTACTTAAAATTGTTGAAGATACATCATAATTTAACATTTTATGAAAAAAATAGTACAAAGGAAGATAAAGAGCTATAAAATTTATAAGTGGAATAAAATACAAAGGAATAAATAAAATATATAATAAAATCATCATAAAAAATGCTTTCAAAAATACCCAAAATGCTCCTAAAATAGTTCCATATGGTTTTAAATTTAAGTTTTTATAACTCGTTTCATTTAAATATTTCACAACAAAAGGTGTTAAAAAACCAATAATAACCAAAGTTAATACAATACTTAAATGAAAAACAAAAATAGCTCCAACACTATAAAATAAAAATCCAGCAATCCAAGAAGTAATAGAGTACTTAAATAAAAAAACTATAAAATATGTAAGCCATACAAAATAAAATGGTGCATTTTCATCAATAACAACTTCACCACCAGCTTGTGAAGTTTCTGCCACAGTTTTAAGACTCTCTATTCCAACACTAGCAACTCCAAAAAACAACATATATAAAATCAACATTGTTATAAAAAGTGGAATTAGTGCAAGTTTAAGCATTTTTGAACTAAAAAAATCTCTTATACTTCTTTGTAAAATCTCTATTTCATTCATATTTCATCTTTTATTTAATTTTTCTATATTCTACCTACAAATGGTTAAAAATCAAACCTTGTCCTATATTCACACTTTTGACAAAGCTCCTCTTTTAAAATGTTGTTTTTAAAACCATTTATCATCTCTTTTGCTCTTTGTCCTTGCAAAATCTCTTTTATAGTTGATTTTTCAATATTTCCCAAATTTATATTTGCATCTAAATCCAAACAACAAGGAACAACTGTTCCATTTGCTAAAATACCAAAATGTGAGTTTAAGCCATAACAAAAACCTTTTTGACTTACTACTTCATTTTTTAAGTTTGGCCAAACAAAATATTCATCAAAATTTATAAATATTTTTCTAGCAACTCTTATATTTTTTGGCTTATTTTCATAAATCTCATCTATACTTAAATTTGAAGAAAAAAAGTTATTTAATCTATCAAAAACCTTCAAATTAAACTCTTTTGCACTTTCTTGTTCATCTAAATTCCAAATTCTAAAGTTTATAAAATATTCATGTTTACTCTCTTGTGCAAACTTTACAAACTCTAAAATTGGCTCTATATACTCATCAAAACTTTTTTTATGAGAGTTTGCATTATATGAGTTTAGAGAAAAATTTATCTGCTTAATTGTAGAATTTAATAAAGCTTCATAGTGCTTTTGTGAAATATTATTTGCTGTTGTTGTTATATTTACCTTTAAATTATGCTTTTTGCTTATATTTAAATATTCACTTAAATTTGTCAAAACCAAAGGGTCACCAACAATATGGTATGCTAACTCATTTGTAATATCTTTTAGCTCAAAATTTAATCTATCAAAAGTATTTAAATCCATAATTTTATTTGGAAATAGTTTTGGTGGGCAAAAAGAGCATTTTAGATTACAAATATTTGTAAGTTCTATATGAACTTTTTTAAACTTTTTTATCTTATTTTCCTTAATTTTTTTGCTGATTTTATCAAAATAAGCTAAAAATCACTGTTGCTCAAAAAAATCTTTAAACTTTTTTTCTTGTAAAGCTTGTGTATCTTCTATTTTGTTCTCATTTTTTGATTTTAGTTCAACTTTTAAATCACTCAAACTCTCTTCTAAATATCTCTCTTCTAGTGCTTTTAACTTTGTTAATTTATCTCTTATATATGTAATATCTTGATTTTTTTGAATAATATATGGAGTTACAATTATTACTAGATTATTTTTTCTATTTAGATTTGACTCATTTTTAAAAAGTCCTCCTAAAACTGGAATATCTCCCAAAACTGGTACTTTTTCTTCTACAATCTCATTTTTATTTTCAATTAACCCACCTATTATTACACTCTCACCATTACTTAAAATTGCTGTTGTATTTATCTCTTTTTTAAGAGTGTCAGGATTACTAACTCCAACTGATCTTGCTTTTAAATTCTCCAAAAGTGTATTAATCTCTAAAGTAAGTTTTGACTCACTTGAAACTCTAGGTTTTACTTTTAAAGTCAATCCTATATCTTCTCTTTCATAGTTTGTTCTTTGGGTTCCACCATCTGTTACACTACTTGAAGTTTGCATAGAGATTTTTTCTCCAACATATATAAAACTCTCTTTGTTATTTAAAGCCAAAATTGATGGTTCAGAAACAATATCCAAAGCTCCTTGCTGTTTTAAAAGATTTAAACTTGCACCCAAAGCAAGTCCTGATTTTAAATTTAATTTTTTTACATCTATACCTAAAAGTGTTGAAGCATCTTCAATACTTTTTGAGCCACCATTTAAGTTTGTTGATATTGCCATAATTCCATCACTTGAGCTATCTGCTTTTAAAATTCCATAAGATAAACCTATTTTATTTACAAGTTCATTGTTTACCTCTATAATTTTTGCTTGAATATAAACTTGCTCTTTTTGTTTATCTAAATCTTTTAAAAGATTAAAAAGTGGCTCTAAAATATCTTTTTGACCTGTTAAAACAATTGAATTTGTCTCTTGCGAAAATGAAATATTTGGTTTTTCACCCTCTTCATAACTATTTTTTTCAATAATATTTTCCAATATCTTAGCTATATTTTCTGCATCGATATTTCTTAATTCATAAACTTTTGAAATAGAATTTTCTTTTTTTGGAGGTATTTTTTTACTAATTTTTAAAAAATCACCTTTTTGTTCTAAAACATAATTGTGCTCATCTAAAATAGTTTTTAAAATTGTAAGTAAATCATCTTTTTTGATTTTTTTGTTTGATACAAAGTTTAAATTTATATCCAAAGGTTCACTTACAAGAATATTTTTATTACTCACTTTTGAAACGATTTTTATAAATTCATCTAGTTTTAAATTTGTAAAATTTACATCTATATAATCATTGGCAAAGCTTTGTACAGAAAAGAATATAAG
>JAGOHQ010000072.1 GCA_017996075.1 Aliarcobacter sp. | reverse complement strand
GTAATATTCTCAAGAACTGATTTAAGAGGAATAATAACTCATGCAAGTAGTGCCTTTTGTAAAATTAGTGGTTATACAAAAGATGAACTTTTGGGACAACCACATAATATTGTAAGGCATCCTGATGTTCCAAAATCTACATTTAAAAAGATTTGGGATAGTTTAAAAGCTGAAAAAAAAATAACTGTTGAGATAAAAAACTTAAAAAAAGATGGTTCATACTATTGGGTAATTGCTGATTTTGAACCTGAATATGATGATTTAGGAAATCATATAGGATACTTTGCAGTTAGAGAAGATATCACTGCAAATAAAGAGATAGAAGAACTTCAAAAAGAGGTTATCTTTACTATGGGCTCTATTGCTGAGTTTAGATCCAAAGAAACTGGAGAACACATTAAAAGAGTTGCAAAATACTCAAGAATTTTAGCCGCTGCTTATGGTTTATGTGAAGATGATATTGATATGTTAGAGCTTGCAAGTCCTATGCATGATATTGGTAAAATTGCAATTCCTGATGCTATTTTAAATAAACCAGGGAAATTAACAAATGAAGAGTTTGATATTATTAAAACTCATGCACAAAAAGGTCATGATATGCTTGGAATATCAAATAGACCACTTTTTAAAGTTGCTTCTCAAATAGCTTTAAGCCATCATGAAAAATATGATGGAACAGGATATCCAAATAGTTTAAAAGGTGAAGATATACCTATTTTTGGAAGAATAACAGCTTTAGCAGATGTTTTTGATGCGATTGGAAGTGATAGATGCTACAAAAAAGCTTGGGAGATGGAAAAAGTTTTAGAGTTTATTAAAGAGCAAAGAGGAAAACACTTTGACCCTAAACTTGTAGATATATTCTTTGATAATTTAGATGATATATTAAAAATAAAAGAAGAGTACCAAGATATATAAATAATTTTTATATATCTATAGATATTTTTTATAATTTTTATTTATAATTATACTTTGAATTATCTATTTTTTTGGATATAATTTTTTTCACTAAATTTTGCTTAGGATTTATATGAAAAAATTATGTCTATTTTTAATAATCTCAAAACTAGCTTTTGCGCAAACTATAAGTTTTGAAGAGGCTTTAAACCAAACTATAGAAAATAGTAAAGATTTACAAAAGCAAAAAATCAATATAGATATTGCAAAAACAAATAGTGATTTTATTGATGGTTTAAACTTTGGAAAAGTCTCATTAAATAGTGATATTAGCCGTACAAATCATTCTGGATATGTTTTTATGGGAAAACTATCTAGTAGAGAGGCAACATTTAAAGATTTTGGATTTTCTCAAATGAATGAAGGAATAAACACAGCTCCTAAAGATTTAAACTATCCAGATTCATACACAAGCATCAACTCTTATATTTCATATGATTTACCTCTGTTTACAGGATTTGCACTTTATCATCAAAAAGGTATTTTAAAACTTCAAGAAAAAGCAAATGAAATTTTATATAATCTTGATAAAAAAACTCTAGAATTTGAAGTTTTAAAAGCTTACAATAGTGCTGTTTTAGCAAAAGATTTTGTAAAAACTATGCAAAAAGCAAAAGATACTATTGGGTTTATTAAAAATGGAGCAAAAGAGTTTCATAAAAATGGACTTGTTACAAAAATAGATGTAAACGAAGCTGAACTATATTTTTTAAATACAAACTCAAACTTAATTGAAGCCGAAAACAACTTTAAACTCTCACTTGCTTACCTTAAGTTTTTAACTTCAAATGAGAATATTAGCGATGTAGAAAATCTACAAAACACATATTTAGAAATAAAAGAGTTTGAAGATTTATACAAAATTGCTTTAAAAAATAGAGATGAAATAACTTTACAAAATATATCTATTGAAGCAAATAATAAAAATATAAAAGCAAACCAAGGTTCATATTATCCATCTGTTTTTACTCATTTAGAGTATGGATACAATGATGATAAATTTTCTACTTCAAAAGACAAAGATTACTACATGGCACTTTTAGGTATTAGTTTAACTCTTTTTGATGGAACTAGAAGTGCAAATCTTGAAAAAAGTCGTCTTGAATACCTAAAAGCAAAATTAGATTTTGAAAAACTTCAAGATGGAATAAAACTTGAAGTACAAAAAGCTATTTTGGACTACAAAGCAAAACAAGAGATTTTAAAAGAGAAAATTCTTGCAAGTGAATTAGCAAGTAGTGTTTTAAATCAAGCAAAACTTCAATATAAAAATAGATTAATCTCTATGACAACACTTTTATCTCAAGAGACAAATTATAGACAGAGCCAAACTATGCTTCTAAATGCTAAATATGAGAACTCTTTGGCACTTGCTAGATTAAATTTAGTTTTAGGACAAAACCTACAAAAGGATTATAAATGAGATTTTTAATTTTAATATTTTTAACTTTTTCAACTATTTTTGCAAATAGTTTAGAGTTGGACGGTATTGTAGAATCGCAAAATGAGAAGATAATCTCAAGTAAAATGATGGGATATATTACAAAAATATATGTAAATGAAGGTGATAGTGTAAAAAAGGGTGAAATTTTATACGAAATTGACCCAACAGATATTTTGTACAATAGTGATATTTTAAAAAATCAAGTAAAAAATCTTGAGTTAAATTTAAAAAGATACAAAGATTTACTAGACCAAGATTTAGTTTCAAAATTTGATTATGAACAACTTGAATTAAATTTAATTACAGCAAAAGCAAAATTGAGTGAATTAAATGCAAACTTTAACTATCTAAAAGTAAAAGCCCCAAATAACGCTCTTGTAGTAAAAAAATCTATAAAAGAGGGAGAGATGGCAACTCCTATGATGCCACATTTAATCCTAACAGATTTGGATGATTTAATAATAAAATCAAATATTGCAGAGTCTAGTTTAAAGTACATAAAAATAGGACAAACTGTAGATATAAAAATTCCATCTCAAGAGTTTGAAACAAAGGGAAAAATTATAGCAATTTATCCAAACTATATTGCAAATGCTCACTCATTTTCAATAAAAATCTCATTTGATAAAAAAGATTTTCAAATCTATCCAGCAATGTATTCAAAAATAACTATAGATTTGGATGAAAAATGAGCCAAAATTTAAACAGTGCAGGAAAAATTGCAAAAATATTTATAAATCATCCATTAACAGGAATTTTGGGTATTTTTATTTTAATTTTAGGATATTTTGCACTTCAATTTATGCCAAAAGAGGAAAATCCTCAAATAAAAGTTAGTGGTGCAGTTGTAATAGTTGCTTTACCAGATGCAAAAGCTAGTGAAATTCAAAAAGTGATAATTGAACCATTGGAGAAAAAAATAAGAGAGATAAAAGGGGTTGAACATATTTTTTCTTTTGCTTATGATAGTTATGGTGTTGTACAAGTACAATTTTTTATTGGGGAAGATAAAGAGGAATCAAACTTAAAACTATATGACCAAGTTATGAGAAATATGGATTTAATGCCTAAAAATGCAATGCAACCAATAATAAAAACTATGGATATAGACACAGGTATTCCAATAGCAACAGTAGCATTTTATAGTGCAAAAAAAGATGGAATTGATTTAATTTCAAAAAGTGAGCTTTTTACACAAGTAAGCCTTATTTCAAAAGAGATAAATAAAATAAAAAATGTAGCCTTAGTAGATTTAAAAGGAGAAAAAAAGGAGCAGTTTAATATTCTTCTTGATATAAATAAAATCAACTCTTATAATCTTGCCATTGCACAAGTTATGAAACAAATCGAGAGTTTAAACTTTAATATTCCAAATATTAGCACAAATACAAACAATAACTCTTTGGTAGTTTTAGAGGTAAAAAAAGCTATAGAAAATGTAAAAGATTTGGAAAATCTAATAATCTCTTACAACTTTCAAACTCCAATATATCTAAAAGATATAGCACAAATAGAGAAATCTTATGATATACAAAACAAAAAAGATGCCTATATTTATCTAAAAGATGAAAATGGAAATTTTCTTGAGAGTAATCAAATTACTTTAATGGCTTCAAAATTAAAAGGTGCAAATAGTGTTGTCATAAATGAGCAAATTTTTGAATATTTAGATAGTATAAAACAATCTTTACAAGAGAAAAATATACTATTTACAATCACAAGAGATGATGGATATACAGCAAATAATGCAGTAAATGCTTTAATAAAAGATCTATTAATTTCTATTATCATCATCTTTATTTTACTTATTTTTACTTTAGGGTTTAAAGAGGCGATTATTGTATCTTTAACTGTTCCTATGATTTTATCTTTGACTTTGTTTATTGGATTTATGTTAGGCGAGAGTGTAAATCGTATAACACTTTTTGCACTTATTGTTGCTTTAGGAATGCTAGTTGATGCTGCAATAATTGTAATAGAAAATATACATAGACATAAAATTGAACATCCAAATATGGATTTAGAAACACTAGCAATAAATGCAACAAATGAGATAGGAAACCCTACAAATATAGCAACTATTGCAATAATTATGGTATTTATTCCTATGTTTTTTGTAGGTGGAATGATGGGAGAGTTTATGCACCCTCTTCCTGTTTTTGTTCCTATATCTTTGGCTGTTTCACTTTTTGTTGCATATGCTTTTACACCTTATTTGGTTAAAAAGATTTTAAAAGGTAAAAAATGAGATTAGAGAAATTTATACTAGACATTTTAAATAGTAAAAGAAAAATAAATTTAATTTATCTTATTACTTTAATACTTTTTATATTAAGTATTTTAACTTTTCCAACAAAAATAGTAAAAGCAAAAATGCTTCCAAACAAAGATTCAGATAGTTTTTCTATATATGTTGATTTAAAAGATGGCTCAAGTAAATATGAAACAAAAGAGGTTGTAGATTGTATTGTAAAAAATCTACAAGATGAAGATAATATAACAAATATTTCAGCTTTTATATCTCAAGGTCAACCAATTGATTTTGCAGGACTTGTAAAACAAAGTGCTTTAAAAAATAGTGAAAATCAAGCTGAACTTATGATAAATATTAAAAGATTTAAAGATAGAGAAATTACAAGTTATAATCTTATTTCAAATCTTAGAAGTAAAATTCAAGACTCTTGTCAAAACGCATGCGAAGCAACTATAAAATTTATAGAACTTCCTGCTGGTCCTCCAGTACTTGCTTCTTTGGTAGCTGAAATTTATGGTGGAGATAGTTTTAGTAGCAGAAGAGATTTTGCTATAAAAATAGCAAATATTTTTAAAAATCAAGACACTTTAGTTGATATTGATATTTTAGCTTCAAA
>JAGOHQ010000071.1 GCA_017996075.1 Aliarcobacter sp. | reverse complement strand
TTTGATGTAGAAGATTTAGCAAAAAAATTAAATGAGAGTTTTGTAGAGAATAAAAATTTCTTTAATCTTCCAAACAAATTGCAATTTGCAATAAGTGGTTATCGTGAAGGTTGTGATGCTGGGTTTACACCAGATGTTAGTTTTAATGCTTTTAAAAATAGCAAAGATAAAATAGTTTTTGATTTAAAAATTTTGGATAAAGTTGTAGCTCAAATAAGTAGTTCTCAAATTATAAAAACTGCAAGAGTAATAGCTGCTGTATATAGAGATTTTGGAAATAGAGAAAAAAGTAATAACTTTAAAGAGTTTATAAAAGAGTTTACACTTGATAGTTTTTGTGATATTTTAAGTTCAAATTTGGATATCAAAATAGATAATAATCAAGAGATAAAAATATTAAAAGAACCAAAGAAACCTAGAATGGGAATAAATAAAAGTTCAAAAGATGGTTACTCTTTTATAGGATTAAAAAGCATAAAAAAAGAGTTTGCTAAAGATGATTTAAAAAATATAATAGAAAATATGAAAAAATATAGTGCAACAAAGCTAAAAATTACTCATAAATCGAATATTATAATTTTAGATGTTCCAACACAAAATAGTGAAAACCTAGTAAACTCTCTTAAAAATAGGGGACTAGTTTTAGAATAAAATAAATAGTTGAAAAAATCAACTATTTATAACTTCTCATAATCAAAAAGCTGATAATTGATAAAAAAGTGATACTAAAAGCTATCACAAAAAATCCATTGTTATCAAAATTTAGAGCAATAGAAGATATTATTGCACCCAATCCAAATTGTAAAACTCCAATAACCCCGCTAGCAACTCCTGCATTTTTTGAAAAATGCTCAATAGCTAAAGACATACAATTTCCAAAAATGAATGCCATCATACTCATATATGAAGCTATTATAATAACTGTCAAAATCAAGTTCATATCTTTGTGAATTAATAAAAATATAATACCAACACAAAATTGAATTAATGTTGCATATTTTGCAATATTTTTAGCTTCATAAGTTTTTAGAAGTTTAACATTTACATTTATCATAGCTATTAAAATAATAAAATTTATACCAAAGAATAGTGGAAAATAGTCTGTTTTTATACCAAAATATTCAATATAAATATATGATGTTTTTGCAATAATAATAAAAAAAGCACCAAAACTAATAGCAAGTACCAACATAGCTTTCATGGCTTTTTTATGAGTTAAAACAAGCTTGTATGATTCAATAATATTTTGTTTTGTATATGTAAAACTCTCTGGTAAATCTTTATAAATAAAAAATGCAACAATTAGTGCATAAATTGTTAAAAAGACAAAAATACCTTCCCATGGGAAAAAGTGAATTATAGCAGCACCAAATACAGGAGCCAAAAGAGGAGCTAAACTTCTAACCATTCCAATAAGTGAAAACACTTTTGCTGCTTCTTGTCCGCTAAATCTATCTCTAACAGCAGCAGTTGCATTAACAACTGTAATTCCACCAAAAAATGCTTCTAAAAATCTATAAATCCATAATTCATAAATAGATGAACTAAATATGATTAAGAAACTAAAAAGGGCATATCCTAAAAGTCCAACAATAGAGCCGACCCTTCTTCCATATCTATCAGAAATTGGACCTCCAAAAATTTGTCCAATAGCAAATCCTATTAAAAATATAGATAAAGATAGCTCTACTTTGTGGATATTTACATCAAAATATTTTGCAATTTCTGGAATTGATGGTAAATATGTATCAACTCCCATTGGAGCTACTGAAGATAAAATAGATATAAGAATAATTAAATATAGATGATTAATAGATTTTCGCATAAAAACTCATTTGTAAAATATTATAAATTTTTTTGATTTTAAAGATTAGAAATTAAAAAATTGATAGTAAAATTTTAGTTAAAAGAGGATAAAAATCCTCTTTTATAGATTTTATAGGCTTATGCCTATTTTTGCATACTATTTAGCATCCATAAATCTTTTTCAAGTTTTGCAACTTTTTCATCTGCAAATGCTTCAGTTCCTTTATCATCTTCTTCACTAGCAGCAACACTTAGTTTTTTGAAAGATTTTAAAAGGTATTCAAAATCAGCAGTTATTTTTTCTACTATTTCTCTTGATTTAAAGCTATCACCTTTTTCAGTCTCTATTTTTGTAGCTTTACTTAACTCTTCAATAGTTAAATATGGTTTATCACCTAAGATAATTGCTCTTTCAGCCATATCATCGAAAAGAACTGACATTTCATTGTAAAGACCTTCTGTATAAGCATGAACTGGGTGAAAATCCATACCTTTTACATTCCAATGATAATTGTGAACTTTTATATATAAAGCATGTGCATCTGCTTGAATTTGTTTTAATTGTTTAATTACTTTTGACATTTTATAACTCCTTGAAATTTTGTAAAACCATTATAGTATCAAAAAATAAGCTTGTCAAGATTTATTTAATAATTTTTAAAATCTCAAGAGGATTTGAAACTATAAAATCAGCTCCAAAATCTCTTAACTCTTTTTCATCTCTAAATCCCCACAAAACACCAATTGCAGTCATATTTGCGCTTTTTGCTGTTTGCATATCTATTTTTGTATCTCCTATAAAATAGCTTTTTTCACAAGAGCTATCTAAGCATTTTACAATATCAATTGCAGCTTTTGGGTCTGGTTTTTTTGGAACATCTTCTTTTTGTCCGTGAACCTCTTTAAAATCATAATCTTTAAAAAAATGGTTCACATATGAAACTGTAAATTCATGTGGTTTGTTTGATAAAACAGCCAAATTTATATCTAATTTTTTTAACTCATCTAATAAATCATAAATTCCATCATAAGGAAGAGTTTTTGAATGTAGTTTTCCATCATACTCTACTTTAAATCTTTTTGTTACTTCGTCTTTTATCTCTTTTGAATGATTATTTAAAGCATTTTCAACTAAAATATCAACTCCCCCACCAACAAAATATTTATAATCTTCAATTTTATGAATTGGAAGTTTTAAGCTTTCTAGAACTTTATTCATACTAGAAGCTATATCTTCAATTGAGTCTAAAAGTGTTCCATCAAGATCAAATATAACTGTTTTTTTCATTCTATAAATTCTCCTTTTATCTAAAGTGTAACTTTTTGTTAATATAAAGTTATAAGATGTGTAAATATAGTTAATATTATATAAAGAATAGTTTTAATGTGGTTATAATATCATTTGTTTATTAAGTATGAAAAAATATAATATTTTTTATATTTAAAATTAGCTAAGAGATTTATTTTAAAATTATTAATCAAAACGGAGTAAAAGAAAGATGAATGCATCAGATTTATTTATAAAAGCATTAGAAAACGAAGGTGTTGAGTACATTTTTGGTGTTCCAGGTGAAGAAAACTTAGATTTCTTGGAAGCTATGAGAAAATCAAATATCAAACTTATCTTAACAAGACATGAGCAAGGTGCAGGATTTATGGCTGCAACTTATGGAAGATTAACAGGAAGAGTTGGAGTTTGTTTAGCAACTCTTGGCCCAGGTGCAACTAACTTTGCTACAAGTGCAGCTTATGCACAACTTGGTGGAATGCCAATGATGATGATTACTGGTCAAAAACCAATTAAAAAATCAAAACAAGGAAGATTCCAAATCATTGATATCGTAAGAATGATGAGACCAATGACTAAATTTGCAAAACAAATTGTAAATGCAAATAATATCCCTTCTGTTGTAAGAGATGCATTTAAAATAGCTACTACTGAAAGACCAGGAGCTGTTCATATTGAATTACCTGAAGATATTGCTGAAGAGAAAGTAGATGCAGATACAACTATTTATCCAGTGCATAATGTAAAATATCCAGTTGCAGTTGATGAGGTTATTGCTGAAGCAGTTGCTATGATTGAAAAAGCAAAAAGACCACTTTTATTAATTGGAGCAGGTGCTAACAGAACAAGAATTGGAAATACATTAACAGATTTTGTTAATAAAACTGGAATGGCATTTTTCTCTACTCAAATGGGTAAAGGTGTTGTTGATGAAAACCACCCAATGTGTTTAAGTGCTGCTGCATTATCAAAAGATGACTTTGTTCACTGTGCAATTGAGAGAGCTGACTTAATTATCAATGTTGGACATGATGTTATTGAAAAACCACCATTTTTTATGTCAAATAAAGAGGGTGCAACAAAAGTTATGCATGTAAACTTCTTCCCAAGTGAAGTAGATGATACATATTTTCCACAAATGGACGTTATAGGTGATATTGCTGGAAACATCAAAAAATTCACTGATAAAATAACTGTTCAAGCTCACTGGGATTTTGATTATTATACAAGATTAGCAGATGAAATTAGAACAAGATTGTCAAAATATTTTGGTGATAATAGATTCCCAATTTTACCTCAAAGAGCTGTAAGAACTATTAGACAAACTTTAGCTGCTGAAGATATCGTAACTTTAGATAATGGAGTTTATAAAATTTGGTTTGCAAGAAACTATAGATGTGCAAAACCAAATACACTTTTACTAGATAATGCATTAGCAACTATGGGTGCGGGACTTCCTTCTGGAATGATGGCAAAAATGATAAATCCTGATAAAAAAGTTGTAGCTGTTTGTGGAGATGGTGGATTTATGATGAATTCTCAAGAGATGGAAACTGCAATCAGATTAGGTATTGATATGACTGTAATTATCCTAAATGATAATGCATATGGAATGATTAAATGGAAACAAACAGGTATGGGATTTGAGTCATTTGGACTTGATCTTGGAAATCCTGATTTCGTTAAATATGCAGAGTCTTACGGAGCAAAAGGTTATAGACCAACTTCAGTAGAAGATTTTGAAAAAACACTTTCTGAGTGTGTTAACTCAAAAGGTCTTCACTTAATTGACCTTGCAGTTGATTACTCTTTAAATCATGCAATCTTAAATGAGTTGTTACCACAAAAAACTTGTATGATATAAATCATACTTTCAAAAAGGGGCTTTAAATTTAAAGCCCCTTTTTTTAATCTTAAAATATATAAAGGAAAAATTATGAGCAAAATAGATGTTACATCACCATTTGATGGAAAAGTAGTAGGAAGTGTACATTTTAATACTTATGAAGAGGTTGAAGCTGCTATTGATTTAGCACACAAAACTTTTTTAGATAAAGACAATTGGATTCCAAAATATAAAAGAATAGAGATTTTAGAAAATGTAATGAAAATTATGAGTTCTCAAGTTGAAGAGCTTACAATTCTTTGTGCAAGTGAAGGTGGAAAACCATATATTGATTC
>JAGOHQ010000070.1 GCA_017996075.1 Aliarcobacter sp. | reverse complement strand
TATATATTTTTAATGACTCTTTTATATTTGGAAGTATAAATTCATTAGTTCTAGTTATTGCAAAATAATCGTCATTTTTAAATGCTATAAACTCTATATTTTCAAAATTATCTTTTAGCTCTTGAATTCTATTTATTTTAAATCTATCAAATAAATCTATATTTACTATATTTATGTTGTTATCAATGATTATTTTTTCCCAACAAGTATCTTCTGAATCATTTTTACAATCTATTGGAACAAAAAATTTGAAATCTTTAAATGATTTCCATTTTGATGATAAATAGAAATTACTTTTACAAATTTCATTTTTTATTAATAGTTCTTTTAAAATAGCTTCAAGGATAAATTAGATAGTGAAAAAATATCAGTAATATTGTTTGCAAATAAAGAAGTATCAAGATACTTCCTTAGAAAACCACTAAATCAAACTCAAAGAGTTTTAAAACAATATGATGATAAATCAATAGATTTTGAAATAGTTGTCACAAACCTAATGGAAATAATCCCAACAATACAAAGATATATTCCACACGTAAGAGTAATAGAACCACTTGAGCTAAAAGAAGCTATAAAGAAAAATATAGATGAATTTGTAAAAGTATTTGAGTGATTAAGTTTGGGGATTTAGAAATGGTATGATTACTTCAAATGTTCAAAAGTAAAAAAAAGGTATCCTAAAAACTATTTATATAGATTTTAATTAAGAGAAAAAAATTGGATAATAGTTATATATTTTCATATACAGCAGCAACTTTGATGTTACATGAAACGCATGAAGTTATAAAAAAATATTTAGAATTTAGAGATTGGGAAAAAACTAAAGATTTTGTAATAGAAGAGAATATTATGCAAAAGCAATCAGTTTCTTCAAGAAAAAGAGTTTTTATAGAAATTAAAAGAAGGGTAGAATCTTTAACTTCTGAACAATTAGAATATTTTAAAGATGCAAGTAGTTCGGATATAAGAAATCTAATATTTTTAGCTATTTTAAAAACATATAGATTTATTTTTGAATTTATAGTTGAAGTTGTTTTAAAAAAGTTTTTAATGTTTGATTATCGAATACTAAATAGTGACTATGAATCATTTTTTGAGAGTAAAAAATATGCAATAGAACAGTTGGAAAATATTACTCAAAACACTGAGTATAAATTAAAGCAAGTTTTATTTAGAATACTTGAAGAATCAATGTTCATTGATAGCACTAAAAATAAAAATATTTTAAAACCAATCTTGAGTAATGAGGTAATAGAGTTAATAGCAAAAGATAATCCAGCTTATTTAAAAGCTTTTTTATTTACAGATTATGAGATTGATAAAATTAAAGAAAGGTATTTATGAAATTAGAGAGAGTTGAAGAAAAATTTGAAAAACTATATCAGACTTTTATAAATGAAAATTTTTTATCAATGGAATCTATTGGTGGAGAAATACCATTTTATATAAGTTCATATAATCCTTCACAAGAGGTTTATATATTTAGTGAGATTGAAAGATTAAAAAATAGATTAAAAATAAATGGAATTTCAGTTTATGAGATTAATCTATTTGAACTTGTTATGGAAATGCTAAAAGATAGAGGAATTTTAGAAAAACTAATCCAAAAAGAGCCAAATTTATCAAAAGAAAAGCTTTATAAAACAATACAAGGTGCTATTGATACTCAAAAATATTTAATTCCAAAAATAGAAGAGCTAACAGTAAATAACGCTTCAAATATTTTCTTTTTAACAGGAATTGGACAAGTTTATCCATTTTTAAGATCTCACACAGTTTTAAATAATTTACAAAATAGTGTAAAAGATAGACCTACCGTTATGTTTTTTCCAGGAATTTACGATGGCACAAGTTTAAGTTTATTTGGAAAATTAAAAGATGATAATTATTATAGAGCATTCAATTTAGAAACAGTAAATTTAGTAAAATAGGGGGAAAACAAAAAAATGATTAAAGATATTTTCAAAAAAGATATTAAAAGAACTATTGAAGGTGTTATAAAAGCTGATAACTTAAGTGATGAAGCAATATTTCAAGAAGTAGATGAGTATGTAATAACAAATGATTTATCAAAAAAGTTAGATGAGTTTTTTGAGATTTATAGCTCAACTATTGGAAAACCAACTGAAAGTATTGGTGTTTGGATTAGTGGTTTTTTTGGAAGTGGTAAATCTCACTTATTAAAAATATTATCTTACATACTTTCAAATCAAAGAATACACTCTGATTTAATTGGAGAACTTTTTATTCAAAAAATTGGACAAGAAGATTTTGAATTAAAAAATAATATACAAAAAGCTTTAAAAGTACCTGCACACTCTATTTTGTTTAATATTGACCAAAAAGCCGAAAACAATGGAAAAAATAGTGATGATGCGATATTAACTGTTTTTATGAAAGTATTTAATGAAATGAGAGGATATTATCCGAAGTTTGGTTACATAGCTAAATTTGAGAGTGATTTAGATAAACAAGGATTATTTGAAGACTTTAAATCAAAATTTAAAGCACATAGTGGCGAAAACTGGGAAACAGGAAGAGAAACTATTCATTTAGAAATTGATAGCGTTGCTCAAGCCTTGAGTGAGGTTAAAGGAATATCTATTGAAAGTGCAAGTGATACTATTGATAAATATGAAGAGAATTACTCTTTATCAATCGAAGAGTTTGCAAATGAAGTAAAAGAGTATATTAGTAAACAAGAGCCAAATTATAGACTTATTTTTTGTGTAGATGAAGTAGGGCAGTTTATTGGTGATAACACAAAACTTATGTTAAACCTTCAAACAATAGTTGAAACTTTAGCAACTGTTTGTAAAGGACAAGCTTGGGTTGTTGTAACATCTCAAAGTGCTGTAAGTGATCTTGTTGCAAATCAAAAATCAACAGAATTTGACTTCTCAAAAATTATGGGAAGATTTAAAGTAAAATTAAATCTTACAAGTCAAAATGCAAATGAAGTTATTCAAAAAAGACTTTTAGACAAAAAAGAGGATTCATATACGGATTTAGTATCTTTATTTGGAAAAGTTCAAAACTCTTTAAAATCAATTATTCATTTTAGTGATAGAGAAAAAAGATATAAATCTTACTCGACATCAGATGAATTTGCAACTATTTATCCTTTTGTTCCATATCAAATGGATTTGTTTCAATCTTGTATTATGGGATTATCAAGAAATAACTCTTTTCAAGGAAAACACCAATCTATTGGTGAAAGAAGTATGCTAGATGTTGTTCAAAATGTAACTATTAAAGTTAGTGAAGATAGCATTGGTACTATTGCTACATTTGATAGATTTTTTGATGGATTAAGTTCAACTATTAGAGGTGAGTTACAAGCACAAATAAATCAAGCTATAAATTCATTGGGAGTAAATAGTTTAGAAGTAAAAATTTTAAAGATTTTATTTATGGTTAAATATGTAAAAGAGTTTAATCCAAATATAGACAATATCACTACACTTCTTGTAAATAGTGTTGATTGTGATATAAGTGATTTAAAAAAGCAAGTTACTCAATCTCTTACAATATTAATTGAAAATGTTTTTATTCAAAAAATAGGTGATATTTATGAGTATTTAACAGATGTTGAAAAAGATATAGAAAATGAGATTAAAGCAATCTCTATTGAACAAAGAGAAGTTACTGCTGAGTTGATTAAGTGGGTTTATGACGATATTTTAAGAACAAACAAAGTTAGATATGAGTTTAACAAACAAGATTATATATTTGCTAGAAAAATGGATGATGTTTTAGTAAAAGGCAAAGATGAAGATATAGTTTTAAATATCATTACACCACTTATAAGTGATGATTACAAAGAGGAGAGACTTCTTGCAAAATCAATTGGTGATAGAGATATAATAGTTTATTTAGAGCCAAATTTTACTTTTATAAAAGATTTAGAGCTATTTACAAAAACTCAAAAATTTATTCCTCAAAAACAAAATGGTAATCTAACAGATACAGAAAGAGCTTTATTGATGAATAAAGCAAGTGATAACAACAAAAGAAGAGATAAGCTTTTAGATTCACTAAAAGAGATGTTTTCAAATGCAAAAATATATTTTAATGGTTCGATTTTAGATATAAAATCAAGTGACCCTAAACTTTTAATTGATAAAGCAATAAATACAGCAATTCCTGTAATTTATCCAAATATCACTATGTTAAATAAAATTTACAATGAAACAGATATAAAAACTATTTTAATGCAAAGTGATGATTTATTAACAGGTAGTGATGATGCTTTAAATGAAGCAGAAAATGAGATATTTAACTTCTTAAAAAGACAAAAAGCAACTCATCAAAATGTAACTGTATCAAAACTTTTAGAGCAATATAGTATCAAACCATATGGTTGGTATCAAAGTGCGATTTTATGTTTGATTGCTTCTATGTTTATGAAAAAAAGAGTTGATTTAAAAAGAAGTTCAAATCCTTTAACAAAACAAGAGATATTAGCTATTTTGAGCAACAACAGAGAGCAATCAAATATAATTGTTGCAATTGTAGAAAAAATAGATGATAAAGATATAAAAGTTGCAAAAGATATTTTAAAAGAGTTCTTTCCAAATGGAAACTTTACTTCTACAAGTGCTAGAGAGATTATAGAGTTAGCAAATAAAGAGTATGAGAGAACTTTATCAAAGTTGAATTCATTTTTATCTCATCCATATTCATTTAAAGATAGTTTTAAAAAAGCAATAGAGGAAATAAAAGTTTTTGAAAAACTAGATTATGATAATTTCTTTACAGATATAAAAAAATATGAAGATAAGTTGCTAGATTTAAAAGAGGATTTACTTGACTCTTTATTTGAATTTATGGAAGGTGATAAAAGAAAAATATATGATGAGATATCTTCATTTATCTCTGCAAATAAAGATAACTTATATCATATAAAAGATGAAAAAATAAATGATTTATATGCTTTAATGAAAGATTTAGAACCATATAAAGCAAACAAAATTCAAGCTGCTAAAACTTCACTAAAAGCAATTGAAGAGCAACTAAATCCAATGATAGATTCTGTAAGAAGAGAAGCATTAGCAAAAGTAGATGAGTTAATATCAAAAATCCAATCACTTGAATCATTTTCAAAAATTCAAGGTGACAAAAGTTCAGTTATAAAACCACTACAAGCTATAAAATCAAGTTGTGAAAACTCAAACAATATAGACTTTATAAATCAAAGAGTAAATAGTGATAGCTTAGAAAAAGCATTTGACAATGCAAATGAAAAGATTTTAGAACTATTACCAACTGAGCACAAAGAGACTATACCTCAAAAAGTAAGAACTAGATTTGACAAAATCAAACCAAAA
>JAGOHQ010000001.1 GCA_017996075.1 Aliarcobacter sp. | reverse complement strand
ACCAACGATTGGAACTCGTGGGTCTAAATAACAATCAACATTTTCTGGAAGTGTAATATCTCTTAAAAGAATATTATCTCCTGTATCCAAATTTGTAACATCTAAAGTGATGTTATTTGGTAAATTTTCAATTGTACATTTAACTGGAATTCTTCTAGTATGTAACATTAAAAGACCTTTATTTTTAAGACCTTTTGCGCTTCCTGTTGTTACCACTGGGATAAAATATGAAGCTCTAACACCTTTTTGAGCAACCATTAAATCAACATGTAATAAATCAGAAGTAATTGGACATTTTTGATACTCTCTTACAACTACGCTTAAAACTTTTCCATCTACTTTTATATCAAAAGCTAGTGTAGTTTTATTTTTTAAAAACTTAATATACTCATTTCTTTTGAATGCTGCAGAGATATTCTCAAGCCCTTTTCCGTAGATATTTGCAATTAAATATCCTTCTTTTCTTAAAGCCTTTACAGCTGGTTTAGTTATACTATCTCTTACGATACCCTCTAACATTTTAGTCCTTTGTTTTAATTTTAATTTGGACGCGGATTATATTTAAAATTTAATAAATATTAGGTTAAATTAAAAGTTACATTTACACCTCATAAGATATCTCAAATATGCTAAAAAATATTTTAATTCAATTTTAGATACAATCTAATCTAAAAAATTTAAATAACTTAATTATAAGGTAAAAAAAATGGTACTACTAGATGGGAAAATTTTATCAGCAAAGATAAAAGAAGAGGTAAAAGTTGAAGTTACTCAAATTGTAAAAGAGAAAAACATAACTCCAGGACTTGCAGTTATTCTTGTAGGAAATGATGCAGCAAGTGCAACTTATGTTGCAAGTAAAGCAAAGGCTTGTAAAGATGCTGGAATTTATTCAGTTGTGCATGAAATGCCAGAGAGTATTACACAAGAAGAGTTACTTGAAACTATAAATATGATGAACAATAATCCAAAACTTGATGGTATTTTAGTACAACTTCCACTTCCAAAACATATAGATACAACAACTGTTTTAGAAGCTATAAATCCACTAAAAGATGTTGATGGTTTCCATCCTTACAATGTTGGAAGAATGGTTTCTAATCTTGATTCATTTTTAAGCGCAACTCCATTTGGTGTTATGAGAATGTTTGAAGAGCATAATATTGAATTAAGTGGAAAAGATGTTGTAGTTATTGGAAGTAGCGATATTGTTGGAAAACCTATGGCATCACTTTTAATAAATAAAAAAGCAACAGTTACAGTTTGTAATAGTAGAACAAAAGATTTAAAAGCTCACACTTCAAAAGCTGATATTGTAATTATTGCTGTTGGAGTTCCATATTTACTAAAAGAGGATATGGTAAAAGATGGAGCAATTGTAATTGATGTAGGAATTAATAGACTTGATACTGGAAAACTTGTTGGTGATGCTGATTTTGAAGGACTTAAAAACAAATGTTCTTTTTTAACTCCAGTTCCAGGTGGAGTAGGACCTATGACAATTGCAATGTTGCTTAAAAATACAATAAAAGCTGCAAAATTAAGAGAAAAAAGAGAAACAAAATAGATGTTAAAAAAGATTTATAACTGGTCATCATCTTGGACTGGTACAATAGTAATTGTACTTACAATTATATTTTTTGTTGCTCAAGCATTTGTAATTCCAAGTGGAAGTATGAAAAATACTCTTTTAATAGGTGATATGCTTTTTGTTAAAAAATTCTCCTATGGAGTTCCAACTCCTACAATTCCTTGGATTGAAGTAAAAGTTCTACCAGATTTTAAAGGAAATGGACATTTAATAGAAGGTGAGCGACCAAAAAGAGGTGATATTGTTGTATTTAGATATCCACATAATCCAGATATTCACTATGTTAAAAGAGCAGTTGCTATAAGTGGTGATACTATATTTTTAAAAAATAAAATTTTATATCTTCATCCTAAAGAGGGAAATGATTTTGTAAAAACTGAATTTAAAGATTATGAAACTATTGATTTAAATGGAAAACTTTTTGTTGTAAGTCCATACGAAAAAGAGCATAAAGGGATTCATAATGATATAAACGTTACAAAATCATATTCAAATCCAAAAGAGCTGTTTGATATGCAAGAGATTGTTATACCAGAAGATGAAACATTTATGATGGGAGACAATAGAGACCACTCAAATGACTCAAGATTTTGGGGAAGTGTACCTTACAAATATATAGTTGGTAAACCTTGGTTTATCTATTTTTCTTGGGATGATGATTACAAAATTAGATGGGATAGAGTTTTTAGAACTGTTGAAAGTTTAGAAAAAGATATTGATACAACAGCTGAAATTAAGCATGAGGAAGGAATTTATTAATGAAATATTTTATTGGTGCAGATCATGCTGGAATTGAGATAAAAGCATTTGTAAAAGATTTATTTGAGCAAAGAGGACATGAAGTTGAAGATTTAGGTCCATATAATAAAGATAGAGTTGATTATCCTGATTTTGCAGCAAAAGTTTGTAAAAAAGTTTTAGAAAATAGTGGCTCAATGGGTATTTTAATCTGTGGAAGCGGAATTGGAATGAGTATGGCTGCAAATAAATTCGATGGAATAAGAGCAGCACTTTGTCACAATGAATACAGTGCAAGAATGGCTAGAAAACACAATGATGCAAATGTTATTTGTCTAGGTGAAAGAGTTAGTGGTGAAGGTATGATTGAAGCTATTATAAAAGCCTGGGATAAAGCAGAATTTGAAGAGGGAAGACACACACAAAGAGTTGAAAAAATAAACTCTTTAAGTAAAATTGGAAGCTGTAGAGCATAATTTAATTTTATATACAAGGAAAATATTGTGGCTGATTGGCAAGTTTATTTGATGATGACTGCAATTGTTGCAGCTATGTTACTTGGAAAAAAACTTATGTTTTTTGACAGTAATAAAAAAAACAAGGACAAAAATTGATAAATCCAAAGATTATTGAATATATATTTTCAAGTGCATCTATTCAAAGATGGAATGACTATCCAAGAATGGTTGATTTAGTAGAACTTGACAAACAAGCACATAAATTTATAATTGCATATTTTATAGCAAAACTTGAAGATGATATAAATTTTACACATCTAATAGAAGCTGGAATTTTTGAGTTTTTAAGAAGAGTTGTTGTTACAGATATTAGACCTGATGTTTTTAGAAAAGCTTTACAACAAAAATCAAAAGAGATTAACACTTGGGTTGTAGGTAAACTAAAAAGCTCTATAGAAAATATTGAAAATGGAAACTTTTTACAAAAATTTGAAGAATTTTTAAATGATCCAAATATGTATAAAAAAGAGAGATTTATATTAAAAGCAGCTTCATATTTATCTACAAAATGGGAATTTTCAATTGTATATCAAACAAGTCAATTCTTAAGTGATATAGAGGAAGTTAAAAAAGATGTTGATGCTGAAATTGAAGATTATTATGAGCTAATTGGTGTACGAAAAATAGCTCTAAATAAAAAATTAGCAAAAATAGTAGATTTAAGTGGAAGATTGAGATTTCAAAAAAGATGGGCTCAAACTCCAAGAATTCCTGAAACTTCAGTTTTAGGACATATGCTAACAGTTGCCCTATTTTCATATTTTTACTCTTTAGAAGTAAAAGCTTGTGACAAAAGATTACAAAATAACTTTTTTACAGCACTATTTCATGATTTACCAGAAGCTTTAACAAGAGATATTATAAGCCCTGTAAAATATAGTGTAGATGAACTTTCAGAGATAATTGCTGAATATGAAGTTGCAAAAATAGAAGATGATATTTTGCCAAATGTTCCTATAAATATTCAAGAAGAGTTCTCTTATATTCTAGGGATTTCAAAAGGTATAAAAGAAGAGTTTGCAAATAAAGTAAAAATAGATGGAAATATCACAGAAGTTGATGATATAAATAAATATAATCTTGATAAATATGAAGCAATAGATGGCCTAGCTCTTAAGCAGTGTGATAAATTATCTGCTTTTGTTGAAGCATCTTTATCTATATCTCATGGAATAAAAAGCAAAGAACTAATCAGTGGTAAAAAAGAGATTTTAAAAGGTTTAAAAGAGATAAATGGGGTTGATTTTAAACAAATAGCTCTTGATATTGACAATGAGTTTGGGAGTAACGGACAGATTCAAACAACTTTAGATTTTGAATAATCTTTTATTTTTTAAAGTATTTATATAAGTGTTATTAACTGCCGAGCAAGAAGAGATTGTAAATAGTTCATTAGACTCATTTAAAATAAATGCAGTTGCAGGAAGTGGCAAAACAACAACTCTTCTTGAGTATGCAAAAAAAAATTCAAACTTAAGAATTTTGTATTTGGCTTATAATAAATCTTTACAAATTGCTCTAAATGAAAAATTAAAAGATTATCATTTACCAAATCTTCATATAAGTACAATTCACTCTTTAGCATATAATAAAACGGAAGCCTACAGATATAAACTAACACATGAATTAAAAACAAATATCCTAGAAAAACTAATCATAAATCACGAATTTCAAGATAATAAAAAGAGCTACTACCCTAGTTTAGAATATACAACTATTTTAAAAAACCTTGTAAATTTTTACTGTAATTCAAATTTAATAGAGCTTGATTTAAAACTACTTGAAGAGTTTAAAAAGCAAAATGATTTTGGTGTAAAAATCTTAGATATTTTAAATAAAAAAGAGAAAAAACTATTAGAGCATTTAAAACTAACTCTTAGCTCTATGAAGTTAGGAAAAATAGATGCTATTCATGACTTTTATCTAAAAATGTTCTATCTAAATAAAAGAATATCTTCAAATCTAAATTATGATTTAATTTTAATTGATGAAGCACAAGATATAAGCGATGTGATGATAGGAATAATTGAGAATCAAAAATGTAGAAAAATATATGTTGGAGATAGTTTTCAACAAATTTATAGTTTTAGATATGCTTCAAATGCACTTAATAAAATAGATTTACCATCTTATGAATTAACTTTTAGCTTTAGATTTTCAAATAGTTATGCAAAGTTTTTACAATCTTATTTAAACTCTCTTTATACTTTAAATGGTTCAAAAAACATTTTTTTAAATGGAGTTGATGATAATAAATTAACCACAAAAATTGGAAAAGAGTTTTTAGATTTTAATAAACAATTTACAATAATTTCTAGAACAACTTTTGGCTTAATTCAAGAATTAATAAAACATATCCATAACAAAAAAAAGCTATTTTTCGAGGGTGGTTATAACTCTTACTCTTTTATGAATCAAACTGTTTACTCTATTTTTTATTTAAAAAATAGAAAAAATGAAAAAATAACTATTGATGAAATAAAAAATTTTGATACTATTTTTGAACTTGAGACATTTGCAAAAGAGACTAAAAATCAAGATTATCTAAATATTATTAGATTTGTAAATAGTTATGGTGATAATATTTTTGAGATAAATAAAAAAATCAAAGAGTATTTAGTTTCAAATAAAGATGAAGCAGACATTATCTTCACAACAACGCATAAAGCAAAGGGAATGGAGTACAATCAAGTAATTATGACTGATGATTTTATCACAAAAAAAGATATATTAAATAGAAAAAAAAATCTTAGTTTTTCTTCAATTTGTGAAGAGTTAAATATATATTATGTAGCTGCTTCAAGAGCTAAATTTAGTATAAGTTTGGCTGATTTAAAACTTGACTACAAAGAAGAAAAAGATTAAAAATAGTATTTTTTTTAAATTAAAGAAAATGAAATATGATATAATTTCCAACTTAAAATCTATAGTAAAAAATAAAAGGAGAAATATGCAGTACTTTGGGGAGATACAAACAAAATATGAAGAGGTATTTTTAACACAAAGTTATATGTATTTCAAAAAAGATGAAGATGAAAATATTAGTGCAAAAGATTTAAAAAATCTAATAAAAACAAAAGATGATAGAAAAAAAAATATTATAGGAACTGTATTTATCTATAATCCAGTCGTTACTCCTATTGGATTTGATTCAAATAAATTTTTACTAGAACAAGATTTCAAAGATTTTGATGAACTAATAGAACTAAAATGTGAAGGATACATAACTGTTTTCAAGCAAGCCATGAAAGATAGTTGCAAAGGAAAAATAGTAGAGATAAAAAACCTATTTAATCTAATCGAAGGACATGTTGACTCAAGTACTCTTTTATCAAAATTCAATGAAGATTTAGAAAAATATAACTCAAATCAAAATACAGAATTTGATAGAGATATTATGTATTTAGATGCTCAAAACTATCTTCCTTTTGGAAAATTTGTCTATTTTTGTTGGGGTGATAAAATAAATCCAAAAGAGTTTTCAAATATTTCGGATTATGCAAGAACTATTTATGATAATTGTGTAAAAAGTGGAAAAAAAGTAGCATTTGCCTACAAAAAAGAGAAAACTGCCGATGAATCAATAAAATATCTTCAATTCTCAAATCCTATGCAAAATCACAAAAATAGAAATTCAATCTCTTTTGCTATTAAAAGGTCTTTTGATACTTTTCCTCCTCTTCCTGCTTTTTATGAATAATCTTCATAAAAAGCTAATTTTTTAGCTAATTTTAATAATTAAGATTATACAATACCGTCCACTTAAATTAATGGGGTATCGCCAAGCGGTAAGGCAACGGTTTTTGGTACCGTCACTCGAAGGTTCGAATCCTTCTACCCCATCCAAGAATTTAAGTTCTTTTATTATGGTGAGGTTGGAGAGTGGTCAAATCCTGCGGACTGTAAATCCGCCGCCTACGGCTTCGAAGGTTCAAATCCTTCTCTCACCACCACTTTTAAAATATATTATGGCTCGATAGCTCAGTCGGTAGAGCAAAGGATTGAAAATCCTTGTGTCGACAGTTCGATTCTGTCTCGAGCCACCACTTTAAAAAAATATCACAAAATCATATTTAAATAATCATTGGCTATAATATTTCTTTAAAATATTTTATTAAGGATTTTTATGTCAAAAATTGGAATAATTGTTGCTAGTTCAAATAACAACCAAAAACTAGCTATTGAACTTCAAAAAATAGCAATTGAGCTAAACTATGATAGTGAAATTATAAATTTAGTAGATTACAATCTACCTCTTTATAGTACGATTGAAGAGGAAAAAAATGGAATTCCAGAGTCTGTTTTAGATTTAGCTACACGAATAATTGATTTAAAAGCATTTATTATTGTAGCTCCTGAGTATAACGGCGTTATGCCACCTGTTTTAAACAATGCAATGGCTTGGACATCAAGAGCTACAAAAAACTGGAGAGACGCTTTTGATGATAAAATAGTAGCACTAGCAACACACAGTGGAGGCGGAGGTCAAAAAGGTCTTCAAGCTATGAGAATTATGTTTCAACACTTAGGTGCGAACATTTTAGCGAGAGAGATTTTAACTACTTATGATAAATCTCTAAATAAAAATAGTGCCATAGCAATTTTACATAATCTTACAAAACTATCAAGAGCATAAGGGTATTTTATCCTTATGTAATTTTAAAGTTAATTTTCTATTTTCTCGCTAGGTTCGTGTATATAATAACCCTGAACATAATCAACACCCAAATGTTTTACTTTTTCTAAAATCTCTTTACTAGATACAAACTCTGCAATAGTTTTAAATCCTTGATCTTTTGCAAAATTTATAATCATAGTAATTATATTTTCATTTCCTTTGCTTACTAATACATCTTTGATTAAAGAGCCATCAATTTTAATATAATCAGCATCTAGTTTAATCAAATACTCAAAATTCGAGTATCCACTTCCAAAGTCATCTATTGCGATTTTACAACCTAATTTTCTAATAGTAGAAAAAAATCCATTTATTAGATTAAAATCATCAATCTCTTCGCTTTCAACAATTTCAAAAACAACTCTATTTCCAATATTTAACTCTTTTATTTTTTCTATAACATAGTTAGAAATTTCTTCGTTTGCAATATCTTGAAAAGTAAAATTTATAGAAAATTCAAAATCTTTATCTTTGAAATATTCAAAACTACAATCAATCATTCTTTTTGTTAGTTGTAAATATTGCCCAGATTTTTTTGCAATATCTAAAAAGAAAAATGGAGATACAATTTTTCCAGAATCATTTAGTCTCATTAAAGCTTCATATTTTTCTATTTTATTTGTTTGCAAATTATATATTGCTTGATAATATGGAATAATATCGTTACTTTCCAAAGCTTTTTTAATTTTTAATGTCCAAAAAATATTCTTTTCATAATCTTTTTCTATCTCTAAATTTCTATCATAAATAATCTGATTTGGATTTGATTTTGTATATTTTCTCATAACATTTGCAGTTTCAAGAAGTGAACTTTTTGGCTCAAAAGAGAAGCTATAATTAAGAGAAACAAATATCTCTCTACCTTTTGCTCGAACTGCTTTTGAAGATATTATTTTTGAAATCTCTTCTATATTTTTTATAAAATCACTCTTTTGTTCATTTGAAGCTAATATTGCAAAAACATCAGATGTTAGCCTATAAACACCATATTTTGGTTTTTTTATAACTAATTCTTCTATTCTTTTAGCAAGTAATTTTAAAATATAATCTCCTATTTTGTAGCCAAAAAAGTCATTTACCTCACTAAAATTTTTTATATCTAATATTGATATACTCAAGTTTTCTTGTTTACTTATATCTTCTATAAGTTTATATCTGCTTCCTATTTCAGTTAAATAATCTTCTCTTAAAATTCTATTTAATTTTTCTGTTTTTAGAACTAAATCCGTAATTTCATGTCTTATTGCAACATACTCAAAAATCTCTCCATCTTCATCAAATATTGGAGATATTGTAGTGTTTATATAGTAGTATGTTCCATCTTTCTTTTTATTTTTTAAATTTCCTCTCCAAATATTTCCACTTTTTATAGTAGTCCATAGATTTTTAAAAACTTCAGGATCTTCTTCACCTCTTAAAATATTATGAGGTCTTCCTATAATCTCTTCTCTTTTGTATTGTGAAACTTCACAAAATGTATCATTTACATATGTGATATTTCCTTTTAAATCGCTGTTTGAAATAATATTTGATGATTTTGTAGCTTTATTATATTGTCTTAAAATATTAGATTTTCTTTTAAGTTCTTTTTGTTCTGCCTTTAGCTTTTTTAAACTAAAGTATTTTATTATTAATAAAGTAATTAAAAAAATTATTACAAGAAAAAGCGAGTACTCTAAAATTGTAAATCTCAATATATTCCCTTCTTTTAAGCTAATTAAAAATTGAAATTTGATTATACTATAATATTTTAAAATAATTATTATTTTTTATTACTTCACAAAAAAAACAAAGATAAAGAGGTTTTAAATAAATAAGATATAAAATACCGCATATTTGAATATCTATTATTTTAAAAAGGAGCAATTTTGGATTTAGCAAGTATAAGAGGAAAATATACTACAAAAAATTTTGACATAAAAGATTTAAATAAAAATCCTTTTAAACAGTTTGAAAGTTGGTTTAATGATGCCATAAATGAAAATCTATTAGAACCAAATGCTTTTTCACTATCAACTGTTGGTTCTGATATGATGCCTAGCATTAGAACAGTTTTACTAAAATATTTTGATAATGAAGGTTTTGTATTTTTTACAAATTATGAGAGTAAAAAAGCAAAACAGATAGAACAAAACCCTAAAGTAGCTGCACTTTTTACATGGTTAGCACTAGAAAGACAGATAAAAATTGAGGCAAATATTGAAAAAATATCAAAAGCTGATTCTCTAAAATATTTTTTAAGTCGTCCAAAAGGTAGTCAGCTAGGAGCTTGGGTTTCAAGACAGAGTGAAACTATTAGTTCAAGAGCCTTGTTGGAGCAAAAATTTGATGAGATGAAAAGAAAATTTTTAAATAAAGAGATACCAATTCCATCTTTTTGGGGCGGATATATTTTAAAACCTATAAGAATTGAATTTTGGCAAGGTGGAGAAGATAGACTTCATGATAGATTTTTGTATGAAATACAAGAAAATGGTAACTGGACAATCTCAAGATTGGCTCCATAAATATGTTAAAAAATAAAATTTCACCTCAAAAAAAAGCAACAATAATATCTTCAAGTGTTGCAGCAATATTAACTCTAATAAAACTTGCCTTAGGAATTCTTAGTGGTTCTGTTGCTGTTTTAGCTTCAGCTATTGATTCTGTTTTAGATATGTTTGTATCAATATTTAATTACTTTGCAATTTTAAACTCAGAAAAACCAGCAGATAAAAAGTTCAACTACGGAAGAGGAAAAATAGAAGCTTTGGCCTTATTTATTGAAGGTATTGTAATTACAATTTCTGGTTTATATTTACTTTATGAAGCTATAAAAAAAGCCATCTACAAAGAGACTTCTTCATATCTTGATATCTCTATTTATGTTATGATAATTTCATTGATAATAACAATATCTTTAGTGATTTATTTAAACAGTGTTGCAAAAAAAACAAACTCAATGGTAATAAAAGCAGATGCCTTACATTATAAAACAGATGTTTTAAGTAATCTTGCAGTTTTATTCTCTTTAATTTTGGTTCATTTTACAAATATGGAAATATTTGATGTGATTATTGGTGTTCTAATAGCTTTTTATATTATATATTCAGCATTTTCTCTTATTAAAAAAGGAGTGTTAGTTTTACTTGATGCTTCAGTTGATGATGATTTGGTTTTAAAAATTGAAGATATTTTGAAAAATGACCCAAATTTAAGTAACTTCCATTTATTAAAAACAAGAGAAGCTGCAAATAAAACTTTTGTAGAAGCTCATATAGTTTTTAATACTCAACAAATTACACTTATAGAAGCACACAAAATATGTGACCATATTGAAGATAGCATAAAACTTATTGATAAAAATAGAAATTGGATTGTAAATATTCATCTAGACCCATATGATGACTATTTAAAAGATGAAATGTAGATAAAATTTATTTTATTAAACTATATAAAATACAATAGAAGTTTAGAAGAACTCTATTGTATTCTTTCCTTGTTTTTTTGCACTATACATTGCTGTATCTGCTTGTTTTATTATATCTTGAACACTAGCACTTGAATCACTAAACAAAGTTATTCCTATACTTGGAGTTGAAACATTCACATGACCTTGTAGATGAGTTATACTATTTAATGCTTCTTTTATCTTCTCAGCCAAAAAGTTTATATTTCTTCTAGCATCTGCTATGTTATTTCCAATATTATCGAGTAAAACTATAAACTCATCTCCACCAATTCTAGAAACCGTATCTTCTTCTCTTACACACTCTTTCAATTTTTTTGCAACGGTAATCAAAAGAATATCCCCAACATTATGACCTAAAGTGTCATTTACCTCTTTAAAGTTATCTAAATCTATAAAAATAAGACCGCCAAAAATATTGTGTCTTACAGTTTTTGTAATTGCTCTTTCTATTCTATCTGTCAAAAGAAGTCTATTAGGAAGTCCTGTTAAATTATCATGAGTTGCTTGATACTCTAAAATTTTCTCTTTATCTTTTTGCTCACTAATATCCATATATTGAGCAAGATAATTAGTAACTTTACCATCATCATTTTTAATAGCTGTAATTGTACTTCTTAAAGCAATTAAGTCTCCATTTGATTTTTTATTATAAACATCTCCACTCCATGTTCCATTTGTTTTTAAATTATTCCATATATCTTCAACTAAAGTTTTATCTTGATGAGCTGTTTTAAAAATACGAGGGTTTTGGCCAATTAACTCTTCTTTTGAATAACCAAGAATTTGACAAAATGCTTGATTTACTTTAATTATATTGTTTTTTTCATCTGTAATAATCATTGGTGATGAAGAATCAAAGGCATAAGACGAAAGTCTCAACTCATAATCTTGTTTTAATCTTATATCTTCATACTCAAATTTTTCTAAACAGTTTGTAATATCAAAAACCATTTTACTAAAAAGCATTTCTACTTCACTATCAAAAAAGTTAAGCTTAGTTGAGTAAAGTACTAAAACACCAACAACATTATCAAATTTTTTTATAGGAAATGTTGCCATTGAGTTTATATTAAACTCATTTGCTTTATTATAAAAAATTGATACATTTTCAGCTTTAAAATCATTTATTACAATATTAGACTCTCTTTTTATTGTTTTTGATATTATATTTTCTTGTGAGAAATCTTTAAATCTATCTTCGTGTTTTATCACAACATCTTTATATTCACCATTTTGAGCAATTATTTTTTTAGTTTCTAAATCAAATACAAAATTAAAAGCTAGATCCTTGTTATCACTTAAAAGCTCACTAATATCAAAATACAAATCATCTTTTTTCATAGTTTTTGATAAAAACTTATTTGTATGATTTAAAAGTTCATGTATATTTTTGTGTTTTTGAATTTTAGAAAAATATTCTTGTTCATTGTAAATAATATTTTTTAGTATAAAAAACATCGGAATTAAAGTAAAGAAACAAAAGAATAAAAAAACAAAACTTAAATTTCTTTCAAAAGTAATTTGTTCTTCAAAAAATTTCATCTCATTTGACAAAGATAAAATCATAAAATTAAAATTATTCTTTAATTTTTCTATACTAACGTCATCATAAATTTCACTTTCAAGTTTTAAAAGTTCTTGTATATAAGAAGTTGTATCATGTTTAAATTTTATTAAAAAAAGCATATCAATAATTTTTTTATTAACTTCATTGTATTTATCTTTTACAATCTCTTCATTTACTTCATTGTTTAAAACTTTTTTTCTAAAATTTTCTAATGACTTAATAGATAAATTAATATCATTTAATTGATCTTTCCATTTAGTTTTCCAAGAAAGAGCTTCTACTGTAGCAAAAAAAATATTTACAATATGTTTTGTCTTATCTTGTTGTTCTGAAAGAATTTTTAATTTATTATTATTTGACAATTGCTCCAATGAAATCATTTTTTCTTGCTTTAAAGAGATTATTAATTTTTCACTATTTTTTATATAATCTAGTCTGAGCTCATTGTGTTTTAAATCTTCTATAATATTTATTTTTTCATAAACCATAAAAGAGCTAAAAAGCAATATTCCCATAACAGGAATTGTAAAAATTATTACTATTTTTAAAAATAAACTATTTCTAAACATTTATATTCCTAATTAAATTCTAAAATAAGCATTATATTAGCATATTTTCTAAATTTTTTTATTATTATTTATAAAACTTTTATTATTTTTCATAAATATTATAATACTTACCTTTAATTTTTGTTTTTTGTAAATTTTCTAAAACAAACTTTAATTTATCTTTTTTAAGTGCCACATATGAACAGAAATCAAAAACATCAATTTTACCTATATCATTAACATTTAATCCTAAAGCCACTGTTAGACAACCTAAAATATCACCTTTTCTCAATTTTTGTTTTTTCCCACCATTTATAAAGATTGATCTAAAAATAGAATCTATCTCAAAACTATTGTCAAAAACAATCTCTTTTTCATCTTCAAATACAATATCAGGAAAATGCTCTTTTATCTCTAATGAACTCTTTGATTCATTTGGTAAAACAAAAGTAGTAGCAACTCCACCTTTTCCAGCTCTTGCTGTTCTTCCAATACGATGCGTGTGTATTTTGTAGTTCAAAGCTAAATCATAGTTAATTACCAAATCTATATCATTTATATCAATTCCTCTACTTGCAACATCACTTGCTATTAAAACTGGGTAACTTTTATTTGAAAATATAGTAAGAGTTTCATCTCTTTGTTTTTGGTCCAAATCACTATGAAGAGTAAGAGCATCAATATCTCTTTCATAAAGAGAATCTGCTAACTCTTCGCACGTTACTCTTTGATTACAAAAAATTATTGTACTATTTGCTTGGTATTTTTTTATCAATTTTTCTATTAAGTTATCTTTTGCATCTCTTGAATTTACTTCATAAAAAACTTGTTTTATAATATTTTGTTCTTCATCTTCAACTTCAATATTCACTGGATTATTTAAAAATTCTAAAGCCAAATTTTTAATCTCGTTTGAAAATGTTGCAGAAAAAAGAAGAGTTTGTCTTTGTTTTGGTAAAAGTGAACATACATTTGAAATGTCATCAAAAAATCCCATATCTAACATTTTATCTGCTTCATCTAAAACAAAAGTATTTATATTTTCTAGTTTTAAATTTCCTTCATTTATATGCTTTAATACTCTTCCAGCAGTTCCTACAATAATATGAGCCTCGTGTTCAAGTGAAACAACTTGTGGTCTATAGGGAACTCCTCCGCATAGTGTTAATACTTTTATATTTTGTGTAGATCTTAGAACTTCTCTTAAAGTTGTTGCTATTTGAGTTGCTAACTCTCTTGTTGGAGCTAAAATCAAAGATTGAACTCTATATTTTTTCTTATCTAGGTTATTTATAATTGGTAAACAAAAAGCTAGGGTTTTTCCACTTCCTGTTTTTGCTCGAGCGATAATATCTTTTTTTTCTAAGCTATATTTTAAACTATTTTCTTGAATAGGAGTTAATGTTTTATAACCCAAACTTTCAAGGTTTTCTATTAAATTCTGTTCTAAATTTAAATCTCTAAATATCATTTTCTTTACTCTTTCTTCTTTTTTTTGGTCTAAAACTAATAATCAAAATTGTAAGCACAATAATAACTGTAAAAAGACCAATATATTTAAAATTATCTGCATACTCAAGTAAAAATGAACCAGCAATATAACTAGCATATCCTATAACACAAGCCCATAAAATAGATGCAATTGAGTTAATAATAGTAAATTTAAATGAACTATAATCAGATAAACCCATAACAAGTGGAACTAAAGTTTTAATTCCATAAATATATTTTTGAATAATTATTACAAAAAGACCATATTTTCTAAATAAAAGTTGTACGAGTGCAACTTTTCTTTTATGATTATTCATCATATTTTGTGCATAATTTTTATTGTTTTTTGCCATAAAAAACAGAAACTGGCTACCAACAATATTTGCAACTGCAGCAACAATAACTGTAATATAAATATTTAAAGTGCCATCAAATGAGAAAGCCCCAGCAATCGCAAGAGCCAAAAAACCACCACCAAATGAATATAAAAAAAGAGCTATATAGCCCCAATCTTGAATAAACTGTTCCATAACTTTCCTATACTTTATTAAAGTTATTATTTTATCTAAATCTTGTTTGATTATAGCTATTATCTAAATTTAGTATAAATTTCATATAATCAAAAAATTTATTTAGGAGACTTTATGAAAAAAACAGTTTTGCTGTCATCAATCTTATTAACATCTATTTTTGCTTTTGATTTAAAGAGTATTGCAACAGAAGTTGGGAAAAATATACCTTCAACTACTAATCAATCACAAAATAAATCAAACTTAGATAATAGTACGATTTCTAGCGGTTTAAAAGAGGCTTTAAAAAGTGGTGTAACATTTGCTACAACACAACTTGGTAAAAAAGATGGTTATTTAAATAACAAAGATGTAAGAATTCCTCTTCCTGAAAATTTAGCAAATGCTGAAACTCTTATAAGAAAAGCTGGTGGAGATAAAATGGCTGATGATTTGATTAAATCTATGAACAGTGCAGCATCACAAGCCGCTCCAAAAACTGCAGATATTTTTATGGATGCTATTTCAAAAATGAGTTTAACTGATGCTCAAAAGATTTTAAATAGTGGAGAAAATGGAGCAACAAATTATTTCAAAGACAATACAACAGACTCTTTGAAAAAGATGATTAAACCAATTATTCAATCTAGTATGAAAGATAACAATGTTGCACAATATTACGATATGGCAAATAGTTTTTATGAATCAAGTGCAAAACCACTTTTAAATAATAGTGCTATTTCAGGTTTAGCAAAAAATTTAGGAGTAAATACAAGTAGCTCTAGTGAGAGTTTAGATGATTTTGTTACACAAAAGGCTATTGATGGTCTTTTTAATATGATAGGTGAAAAAGAAGCTGGTATTAGAGCAAATCCGGTTGAACAAACTAGCTCAATTTTAAAACAGGTATTTGGAAAATAAAAAAGATTCAAAAAAATTAAAATAGATTTCAAATTAGCTTGAAGCTAGTTTGAAATAGTTCCTTAAACCATTATTTTTTACCAAACTAAAATTTAAATTTAAATCTAAAATATCTTTATTTTGGTATTCAACTAAAATAGTTTTATCAAAATTTTGAATAAGCTTTTCAAATAGTAAACCTTTTTTATCTATTATAAAAATCTCTTTATCTATCTCATAAATATATATTATATATAACTTATAAACATTATCTACTTCATAAATATTAAACTCATATGGTGAAAAACTTTTTTTAAATATATTTTTAAAAGAGTTTGTTTTTAACTCATCTTTTAATAAATCTAAAAATGCACTAAAAGGCTGGCTATTCCAGATAACTCCGTTTATAGTGTGAATATACTCTATATAAATATCTTTTGTTTTTAGATTGTATGCATCTAAAACATATGCATCATGTCTTGTTTTTGTCTCAATATTTGAAAGAAGAAATTTAAAACTAAATTCACTTGTAATTTTAAATTTTAAATAATTTTCCTCAAGGCTAAAATATGGAATTGAAAGCTTTGTAACTTTTTTAAATATATATTTCAAAGCATTATACAAAGCATTTAACATCTACTTTCCTTTTATTTTATCTTTTAACCATTTAGTTTTAAACTTTTTTTAAATATTAGCAAAGTAATAGTAAAAAATACTACTCCTATTAAAAAAATATTTATCATCTGTTTATAAACAATAGTAATTCCAGCATCTCTAAACAAAATAGCCTGTGATAACTCAACAAAATGGCTAGTTGGCATTAAGTTCATTAGATATTGCAATACCAAAGGCATACTTTCATATGGTGACATTGTTCCTGAAAGCATCATTAATGGCAAAATTGTTAAAATAAACACCATTCCAAGTTGAGGCATATTTTTTACAACAGTTCCTATAAAAACACCCATTGAAGTTGTAGCAAACAAAACCAAAAAAGTAGAAAATAGATATAAAACAATTGATCCACTAATTGGAATTTGTAAAAGAATCTCTACTATAAAGAATATACTAAAGCAAACTCCAATTAAAACTATAATACAAACAGCCAATATCTTTGAAATCATTATTTCAAAAGAGCTTAAAGGCATTACCATTAAATGCTCAATAGTACCATGTTCTCGCTCTCTAACCAAAAACGCAGCTGAAAGCAATATTGATATCATTACAATATTATTTATAATCTCATTTATGCTTCCAAACCAATCTCCTGTAAGATTTTGATTATATTTATATCTAGTAACTAATTTGGGATTAAAACTATTTTCAGAACTTTTTTGCAAAAAAGTTTCTATCTCTTGATTTATAATATTTCTTACATAAGAAGCACCAATTCCAGCTTGTGTCATTCGTGTTGCATCTATATTTACTTGAATTTCTGGTACATTATTTGATAAAACATCTTTTTCAAATTCACTTGGAATTAAAACAATAAAAGTGTAATATCCTGAATCCATCTTTTTGTCAATATCATAATAAGAGATAATATCAGGTGTATTAAATCTAGGCTTATAAAAAGCATCAATTAATCTTTGTGATAACTGACTTTTATCGCTATCTACAAAAGCAATTGAACCATTTTTTAACTCTGTTGAAGTTTTTGTTCCTCCTATATAAATTGCTACTGAAAAAACATATATAATAAATATAAGCATACCTTTATCGTACAAAACTATTTTTAACTCTTTAATCATTAAATTATAAATATTTAAAAAAGTTCTTATCATAGTTATTTTTCCTGTTTATTTAAAACTAAATAACTACAATATAGTATTACAAAAATAGATATACTTAATACAAAAAATTCAAATCTTAACTCACTAAAAGATACATTTTTACTAAAAACACCTCTGCTTATATTTATAAAGTATGTTACAGGAAATATATTTCCAATATATTGAGCAACTCCTTCAAGTGAACTAACAGGCTCTTTTAGACCTGAAAATTGTATTGTTGGAAGAAGTGTTAAAATTGCAGTTCCCATTAGTGCTGCGATTTGAGTTTTAACAAAAGATGAGATAAATAGCCCAATCGCAGTTGTGCAAATAATATATAAAAAAACTCCCAAAGTAAGTGTAAATAAACTCCCTTTTAGTGGAACTTGAAATACATATATAGCAAAAGTAACTAGCCCGAAAAAACTAATTAAACTAACGACTATATATGGCAACTGCTTTCCTAATAAAAATTCCATTTTTCGTACAGGTGTAGCATAAAAATTTACAATAGAACCTAGTTCTTTTTCTCTTACAACACTTAATGCCATTAAAATAGCTGGAATAAAAATCAAAAGAATAGATATAACTGCTGGAACCATAGAGTAAATACTTTTAAAATCTTGATTATATCTATATCGTAAAAGAACATTTACATCTGATTTTAAATCAATTCCTAAACTCTCTTTGTATTGATTTTTTAGATAATTTAAGTGCAAACCTTGAACATAACCATGTATTGTCTCAGCTCTAAAAGGAAAAGTTCCATCAATCCAAACAGCAACTTCTTGATGATTGCCTTTTTGTATATTTTTTCCAAAATCAGGTGGAATTATAAAGGCTAGATTAATTTGAGAACTTTTCATTTTAAATTCTAAATCTTCAAATGAACTTAACTCCTCTTTTTCAATAAAATATCTAGAACCAGCTATATTTTGTATATAGTTTTGACTAATAGGTGACTTATCTTGATCTAATACTGCAAATTTAAGATTCTCAACATCAAAACTAATTCCATACCCCATAACAAAAAGTAAAATAACCGTTCCTAAAAGTGCAAAAGTGAGCCTAACTTTGTCCCTTAAAAGCTCTAATGACTCCTTATAACTATAAGATAAGGCTCTTTGTAAACTAAAAAAACTATTTTGAGTTATATTTTTTTCTATATTTTTATCTTCAGTTTCAAGAGTAATCTCTTTTTTTTCACTCTCATCTAAAACATCTTCAATATAAGCTATAAAAGCATCTTCAAGATTATCTTTATTTTTTTGTTTTATTAAATCTTCTGGAGTGTTGCTTACTAAAACTTTTCCTTTATGCATCAAAGAGATTCTATCGCATCTTTCACCTTCATTCATAAAGTGAGTGGAGATAAAAATAGTAACATTTTCATTTCTTGATAAATCAACTAAAAGTTTCCAAAAATTATCTCTTGAGACTGGATCAACTCCCGAAGTTGGCTCATCTAAAATGAGCATTTTAGGAGTATGAACAACAGCAACAGCCAAAGAGAGTCTTTGCTTTATTCCCAATGGTAAATCTTTTGCAAAACTATTTTTATACTCTTTTAGAGAGAATTTTTCCAAAAGATACTCTAACCTTTGATTTTGATTTTTTATATGAAAAAGTTTTGCATGTAGCTTTAAATTCTCATAAACACTTAGTTCACTATATAAAGAGAAGTTTTGAGTCATATAACCTACAAACTCTTTTGCATCTAAAGAGCTTTTTTGCAACTCTTTTCCAAAAAGTTTTACAGTTCCGCTACTTGGATTTAAAAGTCCTGTTAACATCTTCATTGTTGTAGTTTTTCCACATCCATTTGAACCTAAAAATCCAAATATTTCTCCCTCTTTTATATTCAAATTTACACTATCAACAGCAGTAAAATCACCAAATTTCATACTTAAATTTTCTACTTCAATAGAGTGAAAAATAGTTTTATAATCTTTTTTTGGAACTACTAATTTTTCATATCCAACTCTTTTTTCATCTGGCAATAATTTTATAAAAGCTTCGTCTATATCAAGGCTATTAGTGTTTTTTAAAATCTCTTCAAGTGTTCCATTCATTAAGATTTTTCCATCATCCATAGCAATAATTGCATCAAAAGTAGCTGCTTCTTGCATATATGCAGTTGCAATTAAAACACTCATATTTTTGTTTTTATTTTTTATTAGATTTATAAGTTTCCAAAACTCTCGCCTTGAAAGTGGATCAACACCAGTTGTAGGTTCATCTAAGATTAAAATCTCGGGGTCATGAATTAAAGCACAACAAAGACCCAATTTTTGTTTCATTCCACCAGAGAGTTTTCCAGCTGGTCTATCTTTAAATTTTATTAAATCTGTACTTTGTAAAAGTTGTAAAATTCTTTTTTTTCTTTGTTGTTTATCTAAACCAAAAAGCCTAGCAAAAAACTCTATATTTTCATAGACACTTAAAGTCATATATAAATTTTTTCCTAAACCTTGTGGCATATATGCAACTTTTGGACAAACAATATCTCTAGCTTTTTGAATACTTATATCAAAATTTAAAACTTCAACTCTTCCTTTTTGAATAACTTTTGTTCCAGATAAAATTGCCAAAAGAGTAGATTTTCCAACACCATCTGGACCAATAAGTCCTATCATTTTGCCTTTTGGCAATTCTAAATTGATATCTTCAAGAGCAATTACATCTTTGTATTTATGAGAAAGATTAGTTATTTTTGCAACAATTTCACTCATTAGACTTTATATCTTTTGGTAAATTATTTAAATGCTCTGGCCAAACTGCATTTTTATCTAATTTAATATAAGCAACACCAGGAAGTCCTGTTTTAACCTTATCAAAATATTTTTCTAGTAAATCTGGGGAAATTTTTACTTTGACTTTAAACATCAATTTAGCTCTCTCCTCTTTTGTTTCTATCTCTTTTGGAGTAAATTGAGACAAAGGAGATACAAAAGTTACATTTGCAGGAATTGCAATACTTGGAATAGCATCAAAAATTATTCTAGCTTCACTTCCAACATCAACAAGACCAGCTTGAGATGTTGAAAGAAAAATATCCATATATGTATCCATTAAATCTAAAACAACCAAAACCTTTCCGCCACTTGCTACAATTTCACCATTTTGGGCAATTTTATATAGAACTCTTCCTTTTATTGGTGAGTATAATTTTGAATCTTCAATATTTACTTTTATGCTCTCTATTTGAGCTTCTAGTGCATTTATAGTAGCTTCTGAGCTACTTACTTGAGTTTTAGCTGCATTTAGTGCAATTTGAGCATTTTTTAAATCTGTCTCTCTTTTTTGAAATTCAGCTAGTGAAATACTTTTTGATTTAAAAAGATTATTCGCTCTATAAAAATCTTTTTCAACCAAAGAGAGTTCACTTTGCTTTTGATTTACAATCTGCAAAGCATACTTTTTATTTTCAATTGCCTGATTCTTGTGAGCTAATGCCTCTTGTAGTTTTGTATTTAACTCTTTTATCTCTATTTTTGCAAGAAGCTGATTTTTTTCAACTAAATCACCCTCTTGAACAGTTATAGTTTCTAATCTTCCAGATAGCTTTGAAGATATATCAACTTGAGTAGTTTGAGATCTTCCATTACCAAAGGTAAAACCTTCAAGATTTTTTGACTCTTTTTGTAAATAAGAAAAATAGTAAAATGATATAAAAATTGAAATTAAAACGATAATAAAAAAGATTTTTTTCAAAACAATTTCCTAATATGTGGATAAAATTTGATTGTATCGAAAAATAACTTAAGTATTAAAAAGATTAAGACTACTTGATTTAAAAACCAAGTAGTCTTAGAAGAAAGATTTATAGTGCTTTTGCAGTTATTTTTGAAAGTCTTTTTGCAAATGCAACTTTATCACTTACATCTACACCTTCACTAATTTTTGCAAGGTCAAGTAAAATCCAAGATACATCTTCTATTAATTCATCATTTGTTGAAGATTGAAGTTTTTTTACTATTTCATGATTTGGATTGATCTCTAAAATAGGTTTAACTTCAGGAGCTTCTTGTCCCATTGCTCTAAACATATGAGCCATAGCAGCCATTTGTGCATCCCCAGCATCTTTTGTAATACAAGAAGCAAAACTATCAAGTCTAGAAGTAATTTTTACATCTTTTACTTCATTACCTAATTTCTCTTTTATTTTTGAAACTATATCTTTGAACTCTTCTTCAATCTTTTGTTTCTCTTCTTCATTTACCTCAACTTTTGGAGCTTGTGCTGTTGTTATATCTGTAAATTGCCACTCTTTAAATGCACCAATTGTTGGAGTTATAATCTCATCTATCTCTTTATCATCTAAAATTAAAACTTCAATATTATTTTTCT
>JAGOHQ010000069.1 GCA_017996075.1 Aliarcobacter sp. | reverse complement strand
ACAAAAGATAAATGCAAAGAAATAGCATTTTAAATATTAGTTGTTCCAGATAGCTAAATAACTAAGAGTTTAGATTTTTAGTTTTTTTGTAAAATTTATCAAAAACTCAATATTGCTCTTTAAAATTTGCAAAAGCAACTTCAATACTTGGTATAGTTTTATAATGAGTTTTAAGAAATCTTACTTTTTTTGTTTTAAGATTACATACTGCAATTCTAAAACTTGAACCAATAAATGGTTCTACTACACAAATAATATTATCGTCAATTTGTCTTGTTGCATAAATAGCACCTTGAAGCTCAGAGAAAAAATATTTTGGATAACTCAATGGAGTTATCTCTACAATATCTATATTTTCACAATTCTCAAGAGTTTGAGCAAGAGTTAAAGCATCTTCATAATTATCAAAAGAGACACACCAGTCATCAAATTTTTTATTAAAATGTTGCAAATCTTCATCTAAAAATCCACCTGCTAAATATTGTAAAGCAAAAATAGCCACATAAACACCTTTTAATTATATACAATTTTAAAAATTTATTCTAACATAATGAACTATAACAACTGATGAGCTTTTTAATAGCAAAACTATGATACGCTTGTATGTTTTAAAAAATTATAAAATTATAAAGATAAAAAATTGAAAAAAATAGAACTTTTTACAGATTCAAGTGTAAATCCACAAAGCAAGATAGGTTTTGCTGCATTTTTAGTAAAAAATGATAAAGATATTATATTAGAAAAGTTAAATAAAAGCATAAAAATAAAAAAATTTGAAAATACGAGCTCCACAAGATTAGAGCTACAAGCTCTACTTTGGGCAATAAGTGATATAGAAAAAGAGAAAAGTGACTTATCAAATATTTTAATTGAAGTTTATACAGATTGTCAAAATATAGTTAATCTAAAAACTAGGAAAACTAAGTTAATAGAAAACAATTATCACTCAGGAAGTGGAAAACTAATAAAAAATCATGATTTATATAAAGATTTTTTTAAAATAGAGAGTAGATTAAATCTTAATATTATAAAAGTAAAAGGTCATAAAAAAACCATTCTAAAAGATAATATCGATAATATTTTCAATCTTGTTGATAAGGCTTCCCGAAGTGCATTAAGAGATGAATTTAAAGATAAAAATACTTTACTTTAAAATACTCTTTAAATTTAGATTTATTTTATTTCCGTCTTCAAAACTTTCAATATTTATTCCAATACTATTTTTATCACAAAACTCTTTTACAACAGCAAGTCCTATTCCATAGCCCATATTTTGTGAATTTTCCTGAAAATACCTATCAAAAACTAGCATAATATTTTTTGTATCAATTCCCACACCTTTATTAAAAATTGACAAAACTCTATTTTCAAATGATATTTTGATATATGGATTCTCTTTACTATTATATTTAATAGCATTAGAAATAAGATTATCTAAAACTATTATAAAACCATTGTAATCACTATGTAAAACTACATTATTTGGAACAAAAACTTCAATAATTGTGTCTTTTTTTATATCTTCAAATTTATCTAAAGAGTTATTTAAAGCATCAAATAAAGAAAAATCTTCTAAATCAATATTTTCAAACTCTTTTTTAAATTCGTATTCCATATTGTTATACAAAGAGCTTAGACTTTCATTTGCTTTTTCTATTCTCTCTAGTCTTATTAAACTTTTTGTATCTGTTAAATCTTTTTTTAGAAGATGTAGATTTATTTTTATTGTAGATGTTGGAATATTTAATTCATGAAGCCTATTTTTTATACTATTTTTTATATTCTCTTCACTTTGAAAAATTGGTTTTAAAATTTTTGTAGATATTAGTAAAAAGAATAAAGAACCAAAAAGTGTTAGAAGTACCATAAAAAACAGACTATTTTCAATAATTTTTATCTCAAAAATCAAAAAATAGTTTAAAAAAAGAACAAGCAAAATAGTAAAAAAGACTAAAATAAAACTTGAAATATAAAAATATATTTTTTTAAAGTTCAAACCTATACCCTATTCCTTTTATATTTGTTATTACATTTTGTTTTTTTTCAAAAATATTTTTCAGACTATTTATATAAACTCTAATTGAGCCATCACTATGAGTTTCAGATTTACTCCACAATCTATCTACTATCATATCTTTTGAGATGATTTTTTTTTCATTTTCTATAAAAAGTTCCAATAACTCCAATACTTTTATAGGAAGTTTTAAATCATTTTTATCTTTATACAATCTTTTCTCTTTTTTATTATAAATCAAATTTTCTTCCAAAACTATATCTTCAAAACCTTTATTCTCTCTTTTAAATATAGCTTTTATTCTTAAAATCAGCTCATCCAAATCAACTGGTTTTTTCAAATAATCATCACAACCTTTCAAAAAAGCATCTTTTAAAGTATCTTTATCTTTATATGAAGTTAAAAAAATAGTAGGTGTATTATCAGAACTTCCTCTTAAATTTTCAAGAGTTTTTAATCCATTTATTTTTGGAACATTTATATCAAAAATATATAAATCATAATTTTTATGAAAAGTAAAATCGAATACCTCTTCGCCATCTTTTGCAATATCTACACAAAATCCTTCACAAACTAAGAAATCTTCAATACTAGAAGCAAATAACAAATCATCTTCTAAAAGCAAAATACTATACATTTTCTTTTTTCTTTTTTAATTTTTGTTTTGTGATATTTGAATATTTTCTATCTATTTTTTTTCTCTCTTTTATCTCCATTTCAAGAGAAAAGGTATCATTTTTTCTTATTCCTAGTCTTTTTTCAATAGGAATTTTGCCTTTTAGTTTTGGATTTAATCTAAAAAATTCATCAATATCTATATCAAAAGCTTGCCCTTTGTTGTGAAGTTCTGCACTTTTTGGATAGCTTATAATATAACAACCTTGAAAATCACTCTCAAGCCTTCCGCCATAGGAAATTTGTTTTAGAACATTAAATTTTTTTAGTATAAACAATAAAACAAAAATTAATATAATAATTATAGTAGTATCAATCATACTCTTGCTCTCTTATACTTTTTTTCTAATATTTTCATATATTTTTTTATATTGAAAAGTTTCATCAAAAATTTGATTCCTGTGTTCTACTATAAAATCAAGTTTCTCTTCTATTGTTAAATCTTTTGAGTTTAAACCAAAAATTTTCATTAGCATCCAAACAGGAAAACCTTTTTGACCTAAAATATTATCACAACTTGACTCATTTCTTATGCTAATATAATTATAATTGTCATACCACTTACCATTAAAATCTATTTTCCATGTAGTTCCATTTCCAAAAGTTGCAATATAATCACTATCTTTTTCTAAAAAGAAATCAATTGCTAAAAGTTTATTTTTTGCTAGTGACAACTCTTTTTTATATTTTTCATACATTATTCAACTATTCCCAAAATATAGATTTTTTTAGTAAATATTTTAACTAAATCTTGCTTATTAACATTAATTTACTTTTAGATACAATCAAAACTTACAAAATTCACAAGGAGAATTAGTTTGTTAAAAAGTGCTGCTATTCCTTTTTTCTTAATACTTTTAGGGTATGTAGTTGTTGCTGATGAAAATTTCACTGTTATTTTAAGTGGAATTGCTATTTTTATAATTGGTATGTTTTTTATGCAAGATGGTTTTAAACAGCTATCTGGTGGTATTTTAGAAAAACTTCTAGAAAAATTTACTAGCAACACTCTTTATGCTATTTTGACTGGATTTTTATCAACTTCAGTAGTTCAAAGTTCAACAATTATCACTTTAATTGTTGTGTCTTTTTTAAGTGCTGAGCTTCTTACTTTGGTTCAAGCCGTTGGTATTGTTTTTGGTTCAAACATAGGAAGTACAACTACAGCTTGGATAGTTTCAAGTTTAGGAGTTGATGTAAAGATTTCAACTTATGCTTTTCCTATGCTTGTTTTTGGAGTTGTTTTAAGATTTTTTAAATCAAATGGAGTAAAAGGTACTGGAAATGTTCTTTTAGGTTTAGGATTTATTTTCTTAGGTATTTCATATATGAAAGATGGTTTCGATATTATGAAAAATTCTATCGATTTGGCATCTTACGCTATGGAAGGGTATTTAGGAATTATTGTTTATATCTTAATTGGAATTTTGATTACTGTTGTTATACAATCAAGTGCTGCAACTTTAGCAATAGTTATTACTGCTTTAAATGCAGACAGTATTACTTATGTAAATGCAATAGCTTTAGCAATTGGAGCAAATGTCGGTACAACACTTACAACAATTTTAGCATCATTTGCTTCAAATGAAAATGGAAAAAGAGTAGCTCTTATTCACTTCTTATTTAATCTAATTTCAGCAACATTTATAACTATTTTAATCTATCAATTTATAGATTTAACAGATTTTATAGCACCATTTTTAGGAGTTAGCGATAATAATTATGGTATGAAATTAGCACTTTTCCATACTATTTTTTCTGTAACTGGAGTTATTTTACTAACTCCAGCAATATCTTTATTGGTAAAATTATCAGAAAAATTAATACAAAAAAAGGTATCTTCTGCTTCAAAACCAAAATATCTTAATCAATCTGTTTTATCAAATCCTGATGCTTCTTTGGCAGCTTTAAGAAAAGAGATTATAAATCTATATGAAAATTGTCAAAAAGCTATGTTACATGCTTTAAATATACATACAACAGGACTTACAAGAGAGACTCTAAAAGTTCAATTATCAAAAGAGCTAACTATAATCGATACAGATATTGATGAAATTTATCAAAAAAATCTTAAGTCTCTTTATAGTGAAATTATAAAGTTCTCCTCTTTTGCACAAGAAAATATGTTTGATTTTCAACACAAAAAAACAGATGAACTAAAACGTGCAGCTGTTTTACTTGTGGAGGTATTAAGAGATACTAGAGATATTCAAAGAAATGTAAATTTTTACTTAAAAAGTAAAAATGAGTATATTAAAGAGGAGTATAATATTTTAAGAAAAGAGTTAGCAGAGATGTTAATAGATATAAATACTCTTGCACTTTTAGAAAATGATTCAGAGCAATTAACTCAACTAGAGCTTATAAAAACAGAATTAGTTCATAATGATTTGGCAAGTAGCGAAGAGTTAGATGCACTTATAAGAGATGATAAAATAAAAGCAACAATGGCAACTTCATATATGAATGATAGTGCTACAGGTTACTCTATTCAGAAAAAACTTGTAAAAGTTGCAAATATTTTATTCTTAAATGATGGTATAGTAAAACAAATAGGAGATGAAAATGAAACTAAGTAAAATTGTTGATAAAGTAAAAAAGTTTTTAGAAAAAGATAATCTAAAAGTTTCTCAAGAAGAGAAGCTTTTAAATATTATAGAAGAGCTTGAAAAT
>JAGOHQ010000068.1 GCA_017996075.1 Aliarcobacter sp. | reverse complement strand
CTTAACTGTATAAAAGGTTACTTTAATGCAAAAATTATGTATGGAGCAGATAGACTTAAAACTCCACTTTTAAGAGTAAATAAAAAAGGTGAATTTGACAAAAAAGGTGATTTCGCTCCTATTTCTTGGAAAAGAGCATTCGATGAGATGGAAGTTCATATCAAAAAAGCTCTAAAAGAGAAAGGTCCTGAAGGAGTTGCTGTATTTGCAAGTGGTCAACATACTATTATGGAAGGTTATGCAGCACTTAAAATGATGAAAGCTGGATTTAGATCAAATGCTATTGATCCAAATGCTAGACACTGTATGGCAAGTGCGGTTGTTGGTTTTTATCAAACATTTGGTATTGATGAGCCAAGTGGTTGTTATGATGATATTGAACTAACAGACACAGTTGTTTGTTGGGGTTCAAATATGGCAGAGATGCACCCAATTTTATGGTCAAGAGTTACAGATAGAAAACTTAGTAATCCAGAGAAAGTTAAAGTAATAAATATCTCAACTTATAGACATAGAACTTCAGATATTGCTGATTTAGAGATTATCTTTACTCCAAATACAGATTTAGCTTTATGGAACTATATAGCAAGAGAGATTGTTTACAATCGTCCAGAAGCTATTGATTGGGATTTTGTAAAAGAACATATTGTTTTTGCAGCAAGTCCTGTTAATATTGGTTATGGAATGAGAAGAAGTGATGAGAAATCAATAAAAGAAGGAAAATACTCTAAAGCTGAAATGGAAACTATAAGCAAAGAGATGGAAACTATTGTATCTGAAACTGAGGCTCCTGCACTTGCACCTTATGGATATAAAGCTGGTGATAAAATGACTCATAAAAATGCAGGTCTTGCTCACTGGGAGATTAGTTTTGAAGAGTATAAAAAGTTTTTAGAACCTTATACTTTAGATTATGTTGCAAAAATCTCAAAAGGAAATCCTGATGAGGATATTGAGGAGTTTAAGAAAAAACTTCAACAATTAGCAGACTGGTACATTGAAAAAGATAGAAAAGTTGTAAGTTTCTGGACTATGGGAATGAATCAACATACAAGGGGAACTTGGGTAAATACACTTTCTTACAATGTTCACTTTTTACTAAATAAACAAGCAAAACCAGGAAGTGGTGCATTTAGTTTAACTGGTCAACCAAGTGCTTGTGGAACAGCAAGAGAAGTTGGAACATTTACACATAGACTTCCAGCTGATATGATGAATGAAAATCCAAAACATAGAGAGATTACTGAAAAAGCATGGAATGTACCACTTGGAACAATTAATCCAAAAGGTCATCAACATATCATGAAAATCCATAGAGATATAGAAGATGGAAATATAAAATTTGCTTGGGTAAATGTTTGTAATCCATATCAAGATACAGCAAGTGCAACTCACTGGATAAAAGCTGCAAGAGAGATGGATAACTTTATTGTTACAAGTGATGGATATCCTGGAATTAGTGCAAAAGTATCAGATTTAATTCTACCATCTGCCATGATTTATGAAAAATGGGGTGGATATGGAAATGCTGAAAGAAGAACACAACTTTGGAGACAGCAAGTTGTTCCAGTTGGAGATGCTATGAGTGATACATGGCAATGGGTTGAACTTTCAAAAAGATTTACAGTAAAAGATGTTTGGGGAGAGCAAGCTCTTTTAAGTACAAACAATGAAGTTAAACTTCCTAGCCTTATAGAAGCTGCAAAAGCTATGGGATACAATGAAAATACAACTATGTATGAAATACTATTCGCAAATGATAGAGCAAAATCGTATAAAGCAGACCAAAAAGATGAAATTCAAGCTGGATATGATAATAGTGAAGCATTTGGTGATAATAGAAATGTTTTAGGAAGTGATGGAAAACCATGGAAAGGTTATGGATTCTTTATACAAAAATATCTATTTGAAGAGTATGCAGATTTTGGAAGAGGACATGCCCACGATTTAGCTGATTTTGACACTTATCATAGAGTTAGAGGTCTTAAATGGCCAGTTGTAGATGGGAAAGAGACATCTTGGAGATTTAATACAAAATATGATCCATATGCAAAAATGGCAAATCCAAATAGTGATTTTGCTTTCTATGGAACATTAGCAAAAGAGTTAGCTCAAGGTGATTTACTTGGAGTTAAAGACCAAACTAAAAAATCTCTAAAGAATAAAGCAAAAATATTTGCAAGACCATATATGGATCCACCTGAAATTCCAAATGAAGAGTATCCAGTTTGGTTAAGTACTGGAAGAGTACTAGAGCACTGGCATAGTGGAACTATGACTATGAGAGTTCCTGAACTTTATAGGGCAGTTCCAGAAGCACTTTGTTATATGCACCCTGAAGATGCTATAAAATACGGAGTAAAACAAGGTGAGTTAGCTTGGGTTGAATCAAGAAGAGGAAAAGTAAAAGCAAGAGTTGAAACAAGAGGAAGAAATAGACCTTCAAGAGGATTAGTATATGTTCCTTGGTTTGATGAGAAAGTATTTATAAACAAAGTTTGTTTAGATGCAACTTGTCCACAATCAGGACAAACAGACTTTAAAAAATGTGCTGTAAAAGTTTATAAAGCATAAGGTAAAAATAGATGAATATAGTAGAAAACTATCAAGAAAATAGAAGAAAATTTCTTCTAAAAAGTGCTAGGACTATCGGTTTAGTGGTGCTTGGTAGTTTAACATGGAGTGCATATTTAAGCGAAGTAAAAGCTAGTAACTTAATACTTCGACCGCCAGCAGCCCTAAAAGAAGATGACTTTTTGGCTACTTGTATAAAATGTGGACTTTGTGTAGAGGCATGCCCTTTTGATACACTAAAATTGGCAAAACCAGGGGATAATTTACCTTTGGGAACTCCATATTTTGTACCAAGAGATATTCCTTGTTATATGTGTGTTGATATTCCATGTGTTCCAATTTGTCCAACAAAAGCATTAGATGAAAAAAAGGTCAAAAATAGTGAAAATGCTTTTGAAATAAGACAAATGGAGATGGGAGTTGCAGTTGTAGATGTAAAATCTTGTGTAGCTTTTTGGGGAATTCAATGCGATGCTTGTTATAGAGCTTGTCCACTTTTGGGTGAAGCTATAGATATAGTGTATGAAAAAAATGAAAGAACAGGTAAACATGCATTTCTAAAACCTGTTGTAGATAGTGATATTTGTACAGGTTGTGGACTTTGTGAAAAAGCTTGTATTACTGAAAAACCAGCTATTTTTGTGCTTCCAAGAGAAATTGCACTTGGAAAAGTTGGTGATCACTATATAAAAGGTTGGGATGAAGCAGATGATAAAAGAGTTAAAGATTCAAATATTGAATTAGGTAAAACTAAAATAAATAAAAAAGGTGCAGTAGAGTCACTAAATAGCGATATGAAGGATTTATTAGAATGAAAAAATATAGATTTTTAATTGCTAGAAGATTTACACAACTCTCTATTTTAGCTTTATATATTTTGGCAAATGTTTATGGAATAAATATATTAATGGGAAATTTAAGTAGCTCTTTGGTTTTACAAACAGTTCCTTTAAGTGATCCGTTTGCGGTTTTACAAATGATTTTTGCAGGAGCTATAATCTCTTTTGATATAGCTTTAGGTGCTTTAATTATTTCAATTTTCTACTTTATTCTTGGAGGAAGAGCTTTTTGCTCTTGGGTTTGTCCTGTAAATATAATTACAGATAGTGCAAACTACCTAAGAAGAGTTTTGAAATTTGATGAAGTTCAAAAAAAACAACCAGCAACTAGAAATTTAAGATATTGGCTAATTTTAATTAGTTTTATAATCTCATATTTTATGGGCGTTGCAGCTTTTGAGTTGATTTCTCCTGTATCAATGGTTCACAGAGGTTTAATCTTTGGACTTGGATTTGGACTTGCAACAATGATTGTAATATTTTTGTTTGATCTGTTTGTTTTAAAAAATGGTTGGTGTGGACATATCTGTCCTCTTGGTGGATTTTATTCACTAATTGGAAGATTTAGTCTATTAAGAGTTCATCATAATAGTGAAAAATGTACTGCTTGTATGAAATGCAAAGTTGTTTGCCCTGAAATTCAAGTTTTACATATGATAGATAAAAGTAGCGAACCTGTTTTACAAGAGTGTACTTTATGTGCTAGATGTATTGAAGTTTGTGAAGATGATGCACTAAATTTCGAATTAAGAAATTATATGAAGGAGAAAAAATGAAATTAAAAAAATTAGCTTTAAGTCTAGTTGCCATTGCAACACTTTTTACTTTTGCTTATGCTGCAAATAAAAGTATCAAAGATGACACTCTTGGAATTAGACAAGATAATCTATTTTCAGAAGATAAAGTTGTAAGTGATGAGACAAAATATGCTACAGAACCTGCGGGAACTAGTACAAAAATAAAAAGAGCATTTGAAAATGCTCCACCTATGATTCCACATGATACAGAAGGTATGTTACCTATTACAATAGATAATAACCAATGTACTTCATGTCACGATCCAATGGTTGCAGAGTCTATGGGTGCAACTCCTATTCCAAAATCACACTTTACAAGTTTTAGAGAAGATGTAAATATAGATAAAAAAGGTGAACTTCAAAGAGATGGAAAAGTTGTAGCAAATGGTAGTGATTTAAAAACTATTATAAAACCTCTTGATCACTTATCAAATGCTAGATTTAACTGTTCTGCTTGTCATGCACCACAATCTGATAGTAAAATTGTTCCAAAAAATAACTTCCAAACAGAGTTTAGAAGTAGTGATTTAAATGATAAATCAAATCTTATAGAAAATATAAATGAGGGTGTAAAATAGTATGCAAAGAAGAGAGCTTTTTGGCTCTCTTGCAAAACCTTTCAAAAATAGAAGTTTGCAAGAAAAAGCTATAAGACCGCCCTACTTTAAAGATATAAATCTTTTTTTTACAAAATGTTTGGAATGTTTAGACAAACCTTGTTCGACTTCTTGTGAAGAAAATATTATAGAGATTTTAGAAGATGGTACTCCAAAAATAAACTTTTCAAATTCTGGTTGTACTTATTGTGATTTATGTTCAATTTCTTGTCAAAATGGTGTTTTAAATATTGAAGATAAAAAGCAAATAGAAGCTAAAATAGAAATTGATATTCTAACTTGCCTATCTTGGCAAAATACTATGTGTTTTTCATGTAAAGATCCTTGCTTGGAAAATGCAATAGATTTTTTAGGAATGTTTAGACCAACTATAAATCAAAATTGCACTTCTTGTGGCTTTTGTATAAAAGTATGCCCAACAAATGCAATCAAAATAGCCTAGGATTTGTTTTGAAAAACTTAATTTTTACACTTATTTTTATTTTTAGCTCAAACTTTTTATTCGCAAAAGAGTTAGAAGCAACTTTCTCTTTTTTTGCATCAAGTGGAGTTACAAACATTGCAAAAGATAAACAAAA
>JAGOHQ010000067.1 GCA_017996075.1 Aliarcobacter sp. | reverse complement strand
TGGTAAATCTTCATCTGAAATTTTACTTTCTACTTTAAAGTCATAATAAAAACCTTCTTTTACAACAGGTCCAACAAAGAATTTTGCTTCAGGATAAAGTTCTTTGATAGCTTGAGCCATCATGTGAGCGCAAGAGTGTCTTAAAATCTCTAGAGACTCTTTTGAGTCGTCAGCTTTTATAATATCTCCTTTGATATTTAAAGCTTCAGCAGTCTGAAGGTCATAAATTTGACCATCATGTAATAAACCAATTTGTTCCAATATTTTCCTTTTTTTCAAAGTTTTATAAAATGCAAATATTCTATCTTAAAAAAACTTAAACAATATAAATCATATAGTTATTTTAGAAATATTTGGTTACAATTTACCTATGATTCTAAATATTTCTAAAATAAAAACAGAAGCATTGTTACTCTTTTGTAGAGACTTAATAAATACATACAAAGATGTAAAGCCAAAAACAAAATCTGATTTGGATCTTTATTATGAGTTTGAAACTATTAATAGTGATATATTAAAACAGCTTTCAAATATTTTGTATGAACCAAAATATTATATAGATAATCAAAAGAACTTTAGAGTAAAAGCTATTTTAAAATGTTATAACTTTATATCAAAAGAGCTTGAAAAAAACCTCAAACAAAATGAAGAGTTTAATCCATCACTTCTATATTTTTCAATATTAGCTCTTTGGTTTAAAGAGTTAAATAAAGAGTCAACTAGTAAAGAGTTTATCTTTTTCACACTATATCCATATTCATTTATTTATGATAAGTTTTTAATAAAAATGAGTGATGTTGAGTATAAAATTATGAATATAAAAATGATAGAGTTATCTGAAATAATAGTTTCAAAATACGATAGATTAACATTATAAAGATAGATTTAACTATCTTTATAACTTAAAAATTAGCAAGAAGGAACATTTCCTGAATCACTTGCAAACTCTATAGAGAAATCCATAACATGCTCAAGAAGACTCTCTTTTATATCTCCAGCTTTTACTTTTGGACAAATTTTTATAATCTCAGCTTCAGCTGTTCCATCTGCTTTTATTTTTCTCCACTCCTCTTGAGTATGTTTTAAAGCAAATTTTGCTCCATCCATCCCGCAAGGCTCTTTTAAGAATTTAATAAATGCTTTTTGTCCTTTTTGAACATCTGCAAAAGATGAAGTTGATGCAATAGCCAAAGCTAAAGTTGAAGCTGCTAATATCTTTAATAGTTTCATACTATTCTCCTAAATTAAATTTAGCTACAATTATAACCTTTAGATATAAAAAGTGTCTGAAATTTACAAAAAAATATAAATAAAAGAGTAAAAATTGCAATACAATATTTTAAAAAAAATTGTTGATTATCTTAGTAAGAATGCCCAAAATATAAAGTTTATAAAAAGAGTTGATAACAATATAATTATAATTGAATTTAATAATAAAAATATCATATACTTTGATTTAAACAAATCAAATGCAAAGATATTTAAATCAAAAGAACAAATATCATTAAAAAAAGATTTTAATGCTCCTTTTGATGTGGTGCTTCAAAAAAAGTTTACAAATTCAAAAATTGAGAGTATTGAAATTTATAACAATGATAAAATCATAAATATAAAGGTAAATTCAAGTTCATCTTATAAGAAAGAGAATTTGATTTTGCAACTCGAATTTACTGGAAAATATACAAATATTATAATTTTAGATGAAAATAGAACTATTTTGGAAGCTTTAAGGCATATTGATGAATATTCATCTTTTAGAGTTGTAAAAGTTGGAGTAAAACTTGAAGAAATTCCCAAAAAAGATTTTGTACCAAAAGAGTACGAAATAGAGAATATTGAAGATTATTTATATCAAGTTTATGAAGAACAAGTTAAAGAGAATTTAGAAAATATTAAAAAACAAAAAATTTCAAATATTGATAAAAATATTAAAAAATTAGAAAAAATTCTATACTCTTTACCAAAAAAAGAGGATTTGGAACAAGAGTCAGAAGATACATACACTAAAGCAAATCTTATTTTAGCCAATTTACATACTATCAAAGCTTATCAAAAAGAGTTAAAAATTGAAGATTATAATGGTAAATTAATAACTGTAGAGCTTGAAAATATGAAAAATCCAACTATTTTTACAAATGATTTATTTAAAAAAGCAAAAAAATTGAAGCAAAAAGCTTTTAATATAACTATTGAAGAGAGTAATTTAAAAGATAAATTAGATTTTTTAAAAAAATTAAGAATAAATCTTCAAAATGCAAGTTCGATTGATGAGTGTGAATTTTTATCTCCAAAAAAAGAGAAAAATCAGATAAAAACGAAAAAAGCGCAAAACTGTGAGAGTTTTTTCTTTGAAGGTTTTAAAATTATGTTAGGTGCTAATGAGCGAGAAAATATCTATTTGCTTGAAAATTCAAAAGCTAGTGATTTTTGGTTTCATCTAAAAGATAGACCATCTTGTCATGTGATTGTACAAAATAGTAAAAAAGATTTACCACAAAATATTATAGAAAAAGCAGCAAGTTTATGTGCAAAGTTTAGTGTAGATTTTGGTGGTACATATGAAGTTGATTTTACACAAAGAAGAAATGTCAAAATTCAACATGGAGCAAATGTGCTTTATAATCCATACAGTACTATTGTTGTTAAAGTTTAACATAAGAGATAGTTAATAAAATTTAAATATAATAAGCCATTGAATATTTTTTAGGAGAATATAATGAAAAAAATTAGAAATTTAACACTAAGTATTGTTTTAGCTTCAACACTATTTAGTGGATGTGCAACAACGCAGCTGCAAACTAATGTAAGAATGTCTCAAAGTGTATTTATTGACCCAGTTAAAAAAGAGTTAAGAACAGTATTTATATCTAGTAAAAATACTAGCGGACAGCCAATAAATCTTGAGCAAAGTTTATCAAATGAACTTCAAGCAAAAGGCTATAAAATTGTTGATGACCCAGATGAAGCTACATATATTTTGATGGTAAATGTACTTTATTGTGATAAAAAACAAGAAAATAATGTAGCAGGAGCTGCTTTGGGAGCAGGAGCTGTTGGAGCAGGTGTTTCTGCATATAATAATGGAGGAGCTGGTCAAGCTATTGGAGTTGGATTGGGAGCTGCTGTAATTGGCGGACTTATTGGTAAAGCAACAGAAGATACAATTTATCAAATGCAAGTTGATATATTAATAAAAGAGAGAACAAAAGGTTCTGTTTTAACACAAAATTCAACAGTAGCTGGACAAGCTAGTGTAAGAGATGGTAAAAAATCAGGATTTGTAAATAGTTTTGGTGGAGATGTTCGAAATACAAATGCTACTGGACAGATTAATTCAAATATTGCCAATGATAAAACTCAATATTATGAAGAAGAGAGAAAAGAGTATAAAACAGTAATGTTAGCAGAAGCTACAAAAATGAATTTAACTTTACAAGAAGCAACACCAATTTTAGAAAAACAGATTTCAAATCAAATATCAGGATTATTCTAAAAAACTAAAATGCACTAAATTTTAGTGCATTTTTAAACTCTCAAAATATAATAGTACAATCGATTTAAAAGCGAAATTTTAGTAAAATATTGTAATTTTAGTTTAAGGTAAGCTTTATGTTTAAAATACTTGGAAATTTATCAACAAGAGTAAAAACAGCTCTTGTTTTGTTTGTGCTTTTTTTGATTATTGCATATATAGATTCATACTTTCTATTTTGGCTAGTGTTTGGAGTGGTTCTTATGGTTGCAGTACGTGAAGCAAAAATGCTATATGGATTAGAAGATAAGAGCATATATATTTATGTTTTATTACTTTGGGTAGCTGTATATTTCTATCCTATGCCTGTTGATTTAATATTCATAGTAGCAATTGGTTATGCTTCACAATTAGCATATAAAAGAAAACTTGATAAAAAGATGATTTTACCTCTTCTTTATCCAACTGCATCATTTGTTTTTTTAATCTCTTTATATAGTGAATTTGGAGTAATGGTACTATTTTGGCTACTAATAATAGTTGCAGCAACTGATACAGGAGCTTATTTCGCTGGAAAAACTTTTGGAAGAACTCCATTTTGTGAAACAAGCCCAAATAAAACTTTAGAGGGTGTTGTAGGTGGTATGATTTTTGCTGTAATTATGGGGATTTTTACTTCTATAAATGAAGTTGGGATTTTAGGAGCTATTATAGTTTCAGCTATTGTATCGTTATCTTCAGTTTTTGGAGATTTATATGAAAGTTATCTAAAAAGAGAAGCTGGAGTAAAAGATAGTGGAAATATTTTACCAGGACATGGTGGAGTTTTAGATAGAGTTGATGGGTATTTATTTGGAGCGATAGTTATGTTAGTTTTATTAAGGATAATTATTTGATACTTCTTGGAAGTACAGGTTCTATTGGAGTAAATACTTTAGAAATTGCGAAAAAATTTGCTCTAAATGTTGAGGTTTTAGTAGCTGGAAGAAATATTGATTTACTAAATTCTCAAATAAAAGAGCATAATCCAAAAAAAGTGATAATTGCTTCTAAAGATGATATAAAAAAAGTAAATCACAAAAATGTATTTTTTGGGGAAGAAGCTATACTTGAAGCAATAGAAGATAGCTCTTCAAAAACTGTTGTAAATGCTCTTGTTGGTTTTTTAGGATTAAAACCAACATTAAAAGCTATAGAGTGTGGTAAAAAAATTGCTTTAGCAAATAAAGAGTCATTAGTTGTTGCTGGAAAATTTATAGACCAAAAAAATTTAAGTGCTATTGATAGTGAACATTTTGGTCTTTGGTATTTACTTCAAGATAAAAAAATAGATTCTATGACAATCACAGCAAGTGGCGGTTCTTTTAGAGATTATCCACTTGAATCTTTGAAAAATGTATCTATAAAAGAGGCTCTTAATCATCCAAATTGGAAAATGGGAAATAAAATAACAATAGATAGCGCAACTATGACAAATAAAATGTTTGAGTTAATAGAGGCTGCTTGGCTTTTTGGTACAAAAAAACTAGATGCTGTTATTGAGCCAAAATCTTTGGTTCATGCATTAATAAATTTCAAAGATGGAAGTACAACAGCTCATATAGCAAATGCATCTATGCAACTTCCAATATCTTATGCAATTTTAGGAAGAGTTGATTGTGAGATTCTAAAACCTATTGATCTGCTTGAAATATCATCTTTAGAGTTTAAAAAAATAGAAGAGAGTAGATATCCAATTTGGTCTTTAAAAGATGAGATTCTAAACAATCTTGATTTAGGTGTTGTTTTAAATGCAGCAAATGAAGTTGCTGTTTCAAAATTTTTAAGTGGAAAAATAGGTTTCTTGGATATTTCAAAAATAAGCTTAGAAGCTATAAATAGATTTAATAGTTTAAAAGCTTCAAATATTGAAGATATTTTTGAAATAGATAAAGAGGTAAGGAGATATTTTGACTCTTGATCTTTTAATTCCTTTTGGAATTTT
>JAGOHQ010000066.1 GCA_017996075.1 Aliarcobacter sp. | reverse complement strand
GGTTTCTCTTCATCTTTTATTTTATCAACTAACTCTTGCATACTATTTTCATTTATTCCAAATGTCCAATCAGGAATAAATCTTTGTGGATTTGCAATTGTTGTATAAGGGAAAGCTTGACCAATAATTGCAACTCTTGCTTTTCCTAAAGTTTTAATAGTATATGGTTTAAATGCATGACCACTATCTTCATCGAAAGCTTCAACTCCATTCATCATAGAGTCCTCTTTTACAAAGATATTTTGAGCTAAAAATTCTGCATTTAAAGCTTTAATATTTTCTAAAACTTCTTCTGCTTTATATGTAAATTCCCAATGCCCAACGCAAATATCGGCTCCAAGTAAATTTAAAGCACCAACCATATCTTTACCTCTAGTCCATAAAGCTGTTGCACTTCCTTGCCATGTATCTCCACCATCTAAAAATAGAGTTTTATCTTTTCCAAAACTATCTCTTAAAAAATCAACTACTGTTTTTATTTGTGCAAAACCACCTGTTTTACCCATAACTTTTGCATGTTCTTCAAAATTTACACAAGAAAAGGCATACTCTAATCTTTTATTTCCTTTTATTCCATAATAATCTAAAAATTTTTCACCAACAATATGTGGTGGTTTTCCTAAATTTCCATAAAATCCTAAATTAACACTAGGTTCTCTAAAATATACAGGTAAAAGCTGTGCATGGCTATCTGTCATATGTATAAATCTTGCATTACCAAATGGTTTTAATTTATAATAATCTTCAATTTTCTTTGTAGTTTCTACCATTCTTGTATGAGAGTTTGCAAAAACAGGAGCAGCTCCTAAAATTGCCATCATATAAACAAACTCTCTTCGACTAAATTTACTCATTTTTATTCCTTTTACTGTATAAATAAAAAAAGTCAAGATAAAATCTTGACTTTTAAAAAATAGCTTTAAATACTTTTAGTATTTGTAACCATCACTAGGACTAGCTAATTTCCAAGTTTTTTTTGCTTGAGCTTCTTGTGTTAAAGCACTAATAGCAAAGCTACAAGCTCTCCAAGTTGCAAATTCAATTGAAACTTTTTCACCTGTTGGTTTAGCTTTTTCATCTACTAGCTCAATCTCTTTTGCACCACTTTTGATAGCTTCTTTAGAAGCATCAATATATTGGCTATTTTTCATACCAAATCTCATAAATTCAACACCATGTTCAATAGCTATTTTATTGTATTTTTCAGCTGTTTGAATTACTTTATCAAGTCCATTTGTTTTTACATCACACTCTTTTTTAACATCAAGTTTTGAGTAATCTTCAGCTGCACTTAAATTTAGTCCAAAAGATAAAAGAGCTACTGATATCGAAATTTTTAAAATATTTTTCATTTTAATATCCTTTATTTTCTTACATCTGGACCATCAACTGGCATATCATTTGACATATAAGCTAAGAAATATATCAACTCAATCATAGTTTGGCTCTCATCTTTTGGTGGAACTTGACCTTGATCTACAACACAACCAGAAAGTCTTCTTTCAACTGTTCCTATATCTGTCCATTTAAGTCTTAGAACTGGAAAGTGTGTAACTTGACCTAAAAGTGGTGATAAAACCTCATTTCTAACTCTTTGTCCAGAACCTTGAATATGACAAGTAGCACAAGATAGTTTTAAATATCCTCTTTGAGTATAGTAGTACTCTTTTCCTCTTTCATAAGCCTCTTTTTCAGCTTTACTATTGATTTTTATATCAAACTTTTTACCAGCTTCTTTACTTTCATTTACCCAATAAGCTTGAAATTCAGCCATAGGACCCTTTTTTGTTCCCCACTCTTTTTCGCCATTTGCTCTTAAACAATCATTAACAGCTTTTGTTAAAGAGATTAACTCTTTTTTATTTTTATCATAGTAAGGGTATGTTCCAGCATTTGTTAAATCAGGGAAACAAGTTTGCAATGAGTTACCATTTGCAAATTTTTTAGTATATAACTCTTCACCTTTTTCAATAGCATCTTCATAAGGTGGCATCTCTTTTAGTGCTTCATATTGGCTTCTAGCATCTTTTGAATATGCATAGCTTCCAATATTAAAATCCATATGTTTTAGATTTTTATCATATTTTTGTTCAAGTTCTTCTTCTGTGAAATATGTAAAAAATCTATCTTTATTTTTTGCTGGGTCTTCAAATTTTGCTTCAAAGAACTTTATCATCTCTAATCTATCTTTTTCTGCACCAGCATTAAAGCTTGCAGCACTTAAAGATGATATAAATAGAGCTAAAACAGTAGTAGATTTAACTATTTTTATAAGCATTTTCTCTCCTTTTATTTAAAATCAAATAGTTAAAAACTATTTGATTTTCTCTACTGTTGTATCACTATTTCCTTTTAAATCTTTCCAAGTAATTTCAATATCATCTCCAGCTTTTGCACCTGTAAATGAAAATTTGAAGTAAGGGTCTTTTGATAAGAATTGACTAGAAGATACTTCGTATACAACTTTTCCACCAACTTTTGCAACTAAATATGTAATAAAGTTTGCCTCTTTTTTAGCTCTTTCAGCCTCTTGGTAACTTAACATATCATGACTTGCTAATGCTTTTACTTCACATACACCATTTTTATCAATTTTTGCTTTTATTTTTGTTGTTCCTGCCATTTTATATCCTTTTTTTATTTTTATAATTTTTTATTCTATTTTTTATCTTTTATTTAATGATTAGCCGAACTAAATCAACCACCACAACCACCAATTGTAACTTTTATCTCTTTAGAAACTGAGTGTAATTTTCCACCAACATCTGCAATTACTGTAACAGTACCTGTTTTTGCCATTTTAATTCTAAATGCATAATCTAAAACCATATCAGGAGTTGTTGTAAATACAGCAACTGCACTTTCTGGATTTGCATCTTGGAATACTGCAATTTTACTTGCTTTTAAATCTGTTTTAAAAGAGATTGGAATAACTGCACCATTTTCAGCAATATCTGGAGCTGTTAATGTAATACCACCTTGAGTTGTAGTAGTTGTTCCAAAAATTTCTTTAACTGCATCATCAACTTTTGTAGCTGTCCAAGCTTTTGGTTTGCTAGCTCTAAAATCCTCTGCACTTAAACTACTTGGAATTGCAACAACTGCAATAGCACCTAAACCTAGACCTAAAAAATTTCTTCTATTTAACATAATTCTTCCTTTATTTTAATTTATTGTTTTTAAATAAGCAACAACTGCTTTTATTTCATCATCACTTAACCATCCATTTCTTCCAAATGCTGGCATAGCAGTTGTTGGATCACCTGGATTTGTTGGGTCAAAAATTTTATTATACAAAACTTCATCTGGCCACATTGCAAGATACTGCAATTTTGGTCCCATAGTCCCAGGGCCATCTAGAGTTTTTCCATTTGCATCATGACAAGCTACACAGTTACCTTTTGTATTTGTATTGTATATCTTTTCACCTTTTTTAATCAATTCTGCATTATCTGCTTGAGCATTTACTACAAATAGCAAACTAAAAGCAAGATATGTAGCACATTTTTTGATTAAACTCATAATACTCTCCTTATTTACTTGATTGAATCATATAATCAATGATTTTTTTAAGTTCATCATCGCTCAAATCAGTTCCACCTCTAGGTGGCATACTATTTATACCATTAATTCCGTTATAATAAACTTTATCAATACCATTCTTAACAATATTATCCCAAGCATCTTTATCGCCTAAAACAGGAGCTCCAATTGCAGCATTTGCATGACAAGCAGAACAACCAGCATTCTCGTACTCTACTTGCCCTGGTTTTTGAGCTGATTTATCATTTTTTGGTAAATCTCTTAAAGTTGATAATGGCTCATTTGCAGTTGCCGTTAAATCATCTTGTATTCTCATAACAAGATTATTTATATCTTCTTTTATACAATCTTTCATACATCTCTCACCTTTACCATATAAAGTAGGATTTGAAAGATATTTTTTCATATTTTCTACACCTTCTTTTGGATTATTTGGTGTATTTGTTTCTGGATAAAAACCTTGTGAATTTGGCATAACTATTTTTAAGAATTTCTCTTTATCTAAAACATAATCATCATCAAGCTCTTCTCCATCAATAGTTATGTTATTTAAAGATAATAAATATGCAGTAAGAGCATAAGTTTCACTATTTGTTAAAGTCTTTGGTGCATTAAAAGGCATTGATTCTTGAATATACCAAAAAAGTGTACTAGCATATGGCCAAAATGAACCTATAGTTTTATCTGGGTTTTCTGGATTTGGATTTTCATCTGCTGGATTTAATCTTTGATTTTTTAGACTCTCAACACTTCCACCAGCTAACTTTGGATAACCTTTTCCGCCACTTCCAAAATCTCCATGACACATAACACATTGAGCATCATAAAGTTCATTTCCAAGTTCTACACTTCCTTGTGCTTTTTTAGGCTTTCCATCTTCTAAAACAACTTCACCCTCGTGCATATCAAATTCAGGAAGACCTGTTCCTTCATACATTACATCTTTATTCCAAGCTGCTATCTCTTTTTTAGTAGCATCTCTTCCAATATTTAAACCATCTAACTTTTGTGTATTTACATGATATTGTGTATATTTTCCATCTTTTATTGGATACTTAACTGCACCATCAACAGACGACTCATTTTTTGAAGCTGTATTTGATGCTGTTTCATTACAACCTGTAACTAAAATAGCTAAACTAAGAGCTAGAAGAGTACCTTTAAGCTTTGTGATGTTTTCTAATGTGAACATTATTACACTCTCCTTTTGAAGTTATTTCCCAAGTTACAATTGCATTTCTATGATAAACACTCTCTACACCAACAGCTTTTGTCTCTTCATCAATAGTTGGTTGAATATTTCCAAAGTCATCGTAAGCTCGACTTGATAAAAATAGTGGTTTCCCATCCCATTTGTAAATATAACTAAATCTAGTCCATGATTTTGGTAAAACCAAACCTTTTAGTTTCGCTTCAACCCAATTGTTTCCACCATCAAAAGATATATCAACACCTTTAATCGTACCATGACCACTCCAAGCAAGACCTTCAATTTCTACCATATCACCAGCTTTTAGATGCGTCCATGGCTTTTCAGGACAAGGTTTTGTAATTACAGAGTTTACTTCATTTACCCAAAAAAATCTTACAGATCTTCCATCTTTTTGAAGCATTGTATATTTTGAAGTTTCCTCTTTTGCATGCCAAGGTTTATCACTAAATTCAAGTCTATTTAACCATTTAGTATTTAAATTTCCTTCCCAACCTGGAACAACAAGTCTTACTGGATATCCTTGCTCAGGTCTTAATGCTTCACCATTTTGAGCCCATACTACCATAACATCATCAAGTGCTTTTTCAACAGGAATAGTTCTAGGATTTGAGGCATTATCACTTCCAACTGCTAGCATCCAAACGGCATCTTTTTCTAAACCAATATCATCAAGTATAGTTTTGAGCATAACTCCAGTCCATTGAGCACTACTCATCATACCCTTCATAAATTGTAAACTATTAAAT
>JAGOHQ010000065.1 GCA_017996075.1 Aliarcobacter sp. | reverse complement strand
TTTGAATAACCTTGAGGTAGATTCACACTTTGTAGATCATCAATCACACTTGTTTTATCCATAAAATCTTTGAGCAATTTCATACCACCAAATGGAGTTATTTTTTTATCTGAATATTCTATTTTTAGTTTACCCATTTGGTGATCCTTTGAAATAATGTTTGAACTTAGATTTTATAGTATGTTTGTTTAGATTGAAATTTTCCTATTGCATAATCCGGGTTAAAGCTAATTCCTATATTGATTATAGTTCTTCTATAATCTCAAGAGAAGAGATGTTTAATTCTATAAAAGTTGCTAACTCTTTATACTTTAAAAAAGTACTTGAAAATAATTATAGTAAGGAAGAGATATCTCAATATGATATCTTAAGTGCTTCAGCAATGGATGAACTTACAAGAAGTGCTAATAATGAAACTTTTGGAACACAAGAGTATGAAGAAGTAATTTCTTGTTATAAAGTTTTTGCAAATAGTTTATTAAATAATGTAATATTTGAGGATAAATTTAATTCTATTTTAAATAAAATCAGTAATGAAAATATGCATAATATTGATGTAGTTTTAGAGAAATGATAGTGATACAATTGTTTAATATATATATTTACTAAAATTAGGATATTTTAATGGCTCATGATAAATTATAAGTTAGACTCGCTCAAATACTTACGAAGTTAAATAATGGTGAAAGGTTTACTCTCCGTGATTTAGCTATGGAATTTAATGTATCAGTTAGTTTTTCATTTAAATCTAATAGTAAAAATAATACTAATAAAATGACTTTTAAAAAAAAGGATAAGAAAATTTTAGAGAGAAATATCTGAGCCAAAAGTCAAATATTTCTCAATTTAAACGTTCTATGAGCTCTTACTTATCGAGCAGTTTTTAGTAATGAAATTTCTAACATTTCCACAAGAGTTGAAATTTGGAGCATGTTAAATAAACTATTGTTAAATTATTATCTTTATATTTCTTCATCTTTTACTTTAAACTTCATTTAGAGAATTATAAGAGATTTACATGACAACTTTAAATCTGGTGCTTATTGTATTTTCATCTTAATTGATGAGATTAAATCAAAGACATTTCTTTCTCTAATATTTTTAATAATATCTTTTTCCCATAAAAAAGTTTTCTCCTGACCACATGCACCGTTCTTTACACCTAATACAAAAATATAGTCATTATTGTTTAATTTACATTTAAAGCCTATATCTCTATAACTATTTTTGGCTCCCGTTTCATTAAGCCATTTTTTTAAGCTATCTTTACTAAATTTTTTAATTTCTTTTTCATTTATAATAATAGTTTCTCTAGCATTTTCTGGAAAAATTTCTTCAAGTTCTTTCCAGAGTTTTTCTAATGTATATTTTGTCAATGTACTACTTGCTTCTTTCATGAATTCATACATTCTTTTTTGTTCTTCATCATCTTTTATATCAAGTACATACTGCTCTAATGTCATAACATTTCCTTTATATTCTTTATTCACTTTTGCAATTACTGTTAGGTATTGAGATATCGATTCATTTAAATTAGCTATATTTCTAATTTCATATTTTGATAATGTTAGCCAATTCAAAATATCTACTTTATAGTTTATTTTTTTATACCAAACTTTATAATTATTTAGTTCAAAACTAATTGTTCCTTTTTGTTGCATTTTTCTAGAACATTTCTTTAACTCTTCTTCTCCATATTTATATGATATATAGTTGTCTTCAACTTTATGACAAGATGGAACATCTTTTGCTCTAGGTGTAAGATATAAAATTCTAATTTTATCTTTATCTAAAATATCATTTTCCTCTGGGGTGTTAAAATCTTCTTTATTTTCTTCCACTATAATATTTACATATTTTATTATTTGACAAGGCTGGTCATCTGCCCATATTTTATTTTCTATAAGTAGATATTTATCGCCATCAGTGAGATATAAATCAATATCTTTATATTCAACACTAACTGTTACAAGTTCTAAATTATCAAAAAAATCTATAAGCTCTATTTGTTCTAAAAATAACTTTAGAAATAAGGTACCTTGATAATGTAAACCATGTGAGTTTAGCAATGCTCCAATAGTTCTCGAATGTAACCTTACTTCATCATGATATTTTAAAACCGTCGTTAAAAGATTAAAATCATTTAGTCCTCTAGCTTTTTGTTGATTTTGTATCTGTTTAAATTCTTTAATTTGTCCGAAAAAATCTTTATAATCAATCATGTATAATATCATCCTAATTTTTAAATTTCAATGTAGCCACAAAAAGCTCAAAAGCTTTTAAAATATCATATTCACTTCTATGGGTTTTATCTTTATTTACTTCATACTTTCCTTACCTTTTTTCTGAGAAAATTTTTTTACAACCAACACTCTTAAGTTGATCAATTTGATTCTCAAGATTTTGATCTAATGTTGAAACTCTTGCATAACCAATTTGCATTTTTACTCCAATTGCATAAAAAATAATGTAAAAACTCAAAAAATATTGAATCTTTTTATCCTTTGATAATTATATGAGTTTTTATACTAATTTTTGATTAATTTGAATGAAAAATTGAGAGGATTAAATTGAGTGTAAAAAACGAGGGTTTTTTACATTTAGAATTTTCGATGATTTCGAGCTTAAATGACTCCTACCGTACAATAATTTCCGTTTACGGTTGTGACCCCTATTAGTATATCTTGTAATCCTCTATTATTTAAATCTGTAAGTACACTAAGCCAGAAGTTTGCTCCTTCACTTTCTGATAGATAAAGTCCTAAAATCTCTTTTCTACCTTCCATATTTACACCAAGTACTGTATAAACAGCTTTACTTACATATTTACCACCATCTTTGATTTTATAGTGTATTGCATCAAGCCATACAAAGGGATAAATAGTTTCAAGAGGTCTTGCTTGCCACTGTTTTACTTTATCAATTATTTTATCTGTTATTGCACTGATTGTTGCTGTTGAAATTGATACTTGATATATCTCTTCTATATGTGATGATATATCTACATAACTCATACCTAAGCCATACATTGAAACTATCTTCTCTTCTATTTCATCACTAATTGTTGTTTGATGTTTTTTTACTATTTGAGGCTCAAACGTTCCATTTCTATCTCTTGGAGTTTCAAGTAAAAAACTTCCATCTGAAGTTCCTTTTATAGTTTTACTATTAAAGCCATTTCTTCTATTTACTTTACCATTTAAAACATCATTAGCAATATGTGATTCAACTTCTGCTTCTAATGCAGCTTCTGTTAGTTGTTTTATTAGTGGTGCTAAAAGTCCATCTTTACCTGTTAGTCTTTTCCCACTTCTAAATTCTTTCAATATTTCATTGAAATCAAAGTTTATCTCTTGTTCCATTGTCAATCCTTGATATTATTTTATCAGATTGACACGGAATTTCTAACACTCCCATGATGGAGGGTTAACTCCGGATTTAGAAAAAGAGATTTTAGAAATATTTGAAGAGTTTATAGTTAAAGCCTTTTAAGGGGCTATATTATAAACTCTCTATAAGCTTTTTCTATATTCACTTAAAAATTTATTTCCTTCTTCTGTTACAATTTTAATCTTATTCTTTATATCCATAGCCTCTTTTGTTAAATTATTTTCTTTGTCAATAGTTTCTTCGTCTAATTTTCGAATTTTTAATAAATCTTGAAATAGTTCATGTAGATAATTGTATTGTAAGTATTCACATTTTTTAGTAAATTTAGGAAATACTCTTTCTACCTTACTTAAAGATAAACTATATTCATACCATATGTGTTTGTGAAATTTATCATCTTGGAATTTTTTATATTCTTCGGTTAATTTTTCAGTTAATTCTTTAATGACTTTCTTATCTGTACTAGTAATTTTAATAATTTTATATTGAATTAAAGCATTGAATTCAAACTCTTCTATAAAGTCACCAATTAATATATTAAACTTATCTTCCAAATCAAAGATTAGATTATATTTTAATTGTTTTTTCCATGTAAACAATGCATAAATTGCTATTCCCAAAGTAATAACAGTTACTATTAAACTTGCTATAGCTATTTTATCTGATATACTCATTTATATTCCTTTTTTAATTTTTATAAAAACTACAACCTAATAAATTATTTGAACTATCAGGTTTTATAGTTATTTCTACTCCTAAAGTTTCAGATTTTGCAGAACCATTTTTTGAAGCATAATCAAAAGCTTGAGTTATTATATCTTCAGCTAAATCTTTGTTTGAATCTGTTAAACCTATTAAAATAGCACTACAAACATTTTGATAATACTGTGGAGTTACTCTTGAACTTGTAAGAGCTTCTACTGTTTTATATACAACTTGTATTTGTGTTTTACCAGCATAAATTTGACAAGCTGTATCACTAGAACATAATTTATCTAAGTATAGTGGCATATCTTCAAAGCTACCAGCTTCAATATTATAATTATCTTTTAAAGAATTTACAATATCAAGAGTTATTTTAGTAGCAATAGTAGCTTCTATTCTTTCGTTAGATTTTAGTTCTTTTTGAGTAGTTTTTATCTCTTGCTTTGGTTCTTTAACTTGAGTTTGTTTTGTATTATCTTGAAGAAAAGTAGCTGCTAATACTACTAAAATCACAAAGGCTAAAAAAGAACTAGCACTAGCTAAAAATATACTAGCTGGTTTTGATTTACCTTTGTTTTGTAAACTATTTTTTACTTTTATAAACACATATATAGTAGCTATGATAACTACAACTAAAGCTATAAACTCTGGCATTTTTATTTCCTTGATAAAATTTGCAGATATTTTATCTAAAGTTGTGTTATTAAATATTTATTTGAATTTCTCAAGACTATCTTCTAGCCACTTTTCAAGTTTTACTTTCTCCGCTGGAGAGATTTTTTCTAGTAGTAAATCAAAAGGGTGCTTTTTATCCTCTTTTAGTTTCAAAAATAGCACTTTTAAAAGCCATTTATTTAACTCTTTATCATCTTGAGTCTTTTTTATATCATTAAAATAGCTTTCAAATTCTGAAAAATCATCAAAAGCTGAGATATGAATATGTAGCCTATCATAGGCTAATTTTATCTTTTTATTTTCTTCATGATTAAATAGATTATTGTTCAAAACTAAACTTTCCTTGTCTTTTATCTTCTTTTTTATTTGAGTCAAGAGTATATTCTGCATACTCTAGCCAATATCTATCAGTCCTAATTGCTTCAATAGTTATAAAAGTATATTTACACTCCAAACATTGTCTATATCGTTCGTTTGTGTTTGGAGTTTTTATTGTTTTATTTACTATTGTTTTTTCACATAAGCATTTAGGACAAAACATCATAATGGAATGACCCAAAAAAAGTAGATAAAAATTTATTCAGTTAATTAAAATAACAATTTATAAAAAATTGTTAAATAATCCAACCATGTTCTTTTAAATGCTCTACTCTCATTTTATGAAACTTACTTAATACTTCATGAAACTCAATTGGTTCTTTTGATGCTTTCAAATATGCACCCTCACCTATTTTTGTTTTT
>JAGOHQ010000064.1 GCA_017996075.1 Aliarcobacter sp. | reverse complement strand
GAATAAGACATTATAAAAATTTAAAAAATAATGAATCAAATGTAAAACTTATAGTTAGTGGATATAGTTTTGATGACCCAAACTCTCATGCTCAAATGCAAAAAAGATTGGCTATAGCTTTAGGTGTAAATGAAGCAGATATTATTACACTTGATACTCCAAAAGATACAAAAGAAGAGGCAATAGAGAGTAAAAAAATAACAGATGGTAAAAAACTAATTCTTGTAACAACTGCAAGCCATATGAAAAGAGCTTCGCTTTTATTTAAAAAAGAGGGTTTAGATATTATAGAAAGTCCAACAAATCATAAATATTTTGTAAGTACATACCCATCCTCATATTTTAGTGGAACAAATATAAAAAAAGTTGAGTTAGCATTTCATGAGTATTTAGGTATTTTTTATTCATATTTAAGAGGCGAAATTTAAAAGAATTAATCCAATATTTGATACTATTGCAACAAAGTTGCAAATAAAGGTTATAAGTGGATTTAATAAATATTAAAAATCTATTTTTTAAGTATCAAAAAACAGAAGTTTTAGAAAATGTAAATTTAACAATTAAAGATGATGATTTTTTGGCAATAATTGGACCAAATGGTGGTGGAAAATCAACTCTTTTAAAGTTAATCCTTGGTCTTTTACCACTTCAAAGTGGAACGATAGAAAAAAATATAGAAAATAATCAAGTAGGATATGTTCCACAAAATACCAATTTAAATATAGATTTTCCAATTACTGCTTTAGAAGTAGTTTTAATGGGTCATATAAGTTCTAAAAAAAGATTATTTGGTTATTCAAAAGATGAGATCTCTTGTGCAATAGAATCTTTAAATCAAGTTGGGATGAAAGATTTTGCAAATAAAAAAATAGGTGATTTAAGTGGAGGTCAAAGACAAAGAGTTTTTATAGCACGTGCACTTTGCTCAAATCCAAAAATTATGCTTTTGGATGAACCAACTGCAAGTATTGATGTAAAAGGGCAGCAAGAGATTTATGAACTTTTAAGAGAGTTAAATAAAACTATTTGTATTGTTGTTGTAAGTCATGATTTATCAATTCTTTTAAATTATGCAAAAAATGTAGCTCATGTAAATAGAGGTTTGGTTTATCACAGTCTTGCTGAGGTTCAAAAAAATGTTACTTTAGCTGATGATCATTTGTGTGAGGTTGAACTTTTATCAGCTTTAGGTAAAACACAAATTTGCTGTAACCATGTACACTAAAAAGGTAAAAATATAATGTTTGAAATTTTACAATATGATTTTATTCAAAATGCTTTGATAGCTGGAATTTTAATCTCAATAGCAGCTGGAATAATTGGAACTTTGGTTGTGGTAAATAAGATTACTTTTTTAACTGGTGGAATAGCTCACAGTGCTTATGGAGGAATAGGAATAGCGATATTTTTAGGAATCCCAGTTTTATTTGGAGCAACTATTTTTGCAGTTTTAACTGCAATAATAATCGCCATTATTACTTTGAAAAATAGAAGCAGAATAGATGCAATCATTGGGATGATGTGGGCAAGTGGAATGGCTATTGGAATTATATTTGTGGATTTAACTTCTGGATACAATGTAGATTTAATGAGTTATTTATTTGGAAGTATCATTGCTGTTTCAAGCGAAGATATAATTTATATGACTATTTTGGATATTTTTATTATAGCAATTGTTGTATATTTTTATAAAGAGATTTTATCTGTATCTTATGATAGTGAGTTTGCAAGTTTACGAGGTATAAATGTAAAGTTTTTTTATACACTAATTCTTATATTATCAGCACTTTGTGTAGTTGCTGCTATAAAAGCTGTAGGACTTATTTTGGTAATTGCACTTCTTACAATTCCAACATATTTAGCTGAAACTTTTGCTACAAAATTATCTTCTATGATGATTATTAGTTCAATTTTAGCTACAATGTTTACAATATCTGGTCTTGTAGTCTCATATTTTTATGATATAAGTTCAGGAGCAAGTATAATAATGGTCGCAGTTGTTGCTTTAGGAGTTGTAAAGCTAATAAAATATAAAAAATAAAAAAGAAAGAACGGAAAAACCAATGAAAAAAATAGATGACAAAATTAAACAAGGTGTTGTAAATACTTTAAAAGTAAATAGAGTTAGCGAACCTGGAATTTATCTGATTAGTGGAGATGAAACGGAAGTTTTATTACCAAATGCTTATGTAAAAAAAGAGATGGCAATTGATAGTTTACTAGATGTTTTTATATATACAGATAGTGAAGATAGACTAGTTGCTACTACTTTAAAACCATATTTGTATTTAAATGAATTTGCAAATTTAAAAATTGTTGATAGTGCAAAATTTGGTTATTTTGTAGATATTGGCTTACCAAAAGATTTATTGGTTCCAAAAAATAGACAAAAAGGAACTTACAATATTGGTTCATATAAAGTTTTACAAATGCAATTTGATGAAAGAACAAGTAGATTAATAGCAAGTGAAAAATATATACTAGAAGAAGAGCCAAAAAATTTAAAACAAGGTGATGAAGTAGAGATTATTTTATATTCAAAAACTCCACTAGGATTTAAAGTAATAGTAAATAATCTTTTTGATGGTATGATCTTTCACTCTGAAATTTTTGAAAATTTAAAAATAGGGGATAAAAAAAGAGCCTATATAAAAAATCTTAGAGAAGATAAAAAGCTAGATATTTCATTACAAAAAATAGGTGAAAAAGTAGATTCTAATAAAGTTTTAGAGATTTTAAAAGCAAACGGTGGAGTATTAAATTTCACATATAAAAGTGATGCTGAAGATATAAAAAATATGTTTGCTATGAGTAAAAAAGCTTTTAAAGCAACTTTGACGAAGCTAATTGATGAGAAAAAAATAAACTTGGAAAATGATAGAATTTGTTTGATTTAAATTAAGACAAATCTTATCCTAATTGAATATAATTTCAGTTAAATATCTTAAATAAGATTTTTTGATTGATTGAAATTTATATAAAAAGGAAATAAAATGGCAACAGTAAAATTTAAAGGTGAATTAGAAGTAAATTTAAGTGGAACAGAGTTAAATGTTGGAGATATAGCTCCTGTTGTAACTGGTGTTGGAGCAGATTTAAGTGATATTACTATAGGTGGACAACGTGGAATGGCTCAAGTTATTATTGCAGTTCCATCTCTTGATACTGGTGTTTGTGCATCAGAAGCTAGAAGATTTAATGTTGAAGCTTCAAAATTAGATCATGTAGAAGTTGTTATCGTATCTATGGATTTACCATTTGCTATGAAAAGATTTTGTACAACAGAAGGGATTGAAAACCTAAAAGTTGCATCTGATTTTAGAGCAAAAGCATTTGCAAAATCTTATGGTGTTTTACAAGCAAATGGTCCTTTAGCAGGACTTACTGCAAGAGCTGTATTTATAGTAAATCCATCTGGAAAAATTACATATAAAGAGATTGTTTCTGAAATAACTCAAGAACCAAATTATGATGCTGTTTTAGCAGCAATAACTGAAGCATCTTCTACTTCTTGTTGTGGAAGTTGTCACTAAAAAACTTTTTTAGGTAAGAATTTCTTACCTAAAATACTCTTTTTTTTATCTACTATTAATTAAAAAGCTGTATCATTATTTAAATCTCTAAAAAAAGGATTAGCTATGAAAAAAATAATTAAATCTATATTTGTATTAATGCTGAGTTTCTCATTTTCAAATGCTTCATTGGTAGAAGATGGTTATATTGAGCTTGAAAAAGGAAATGTTTTAGAAGCTGCAAATATATTTAAAGTTTCATGCGAAAAAGGTGCATTTGCTGGATGTTATAATCTAGGGTTAATGTATTTTAAAGGTGAACATATCGCCAAAAACTATACAAAAGCAGAAGAGTATTTTTCAAAAGCTTGTGTGCAAGGTCATCAAAATGCATGCTACAATTTAGCAAATATGTATGAAAAAGGCTTAGGTGTAGAAAAAGATAACTTTAAAGCTGTTGATTTATATATAAAAACTTGTAAAAATGGTGTAAGTTCTTCTTGTTTTAATTTAGCAATTATGTATAAAAATGGAAATGGAGTGGAAAAAGATGATTTTAGAGCAGTTGATTTTTATACAAAAGCCTGTGAAATGAATCATCAAAAAGCTTGCTATAATCTTGGGGTTATGTATCTTGAAGGGGATTTTTTAGCTATAAATAAAACAAAAGCAAAAGAGTATTTTGAAAAATCTTGTGAGCTTGGATATAGTAATGCTTGTAAAGAGCTTGGAAAACTTTGAATTATTGTTTAAAATCAAGCTGGTTTATAAAAAAAATAGTTAAAATCTCTTAATTTATATTAGGAGATTTTAATGACTTCGTGGTACAAAAAGTTTGCTTCGCAACCACATCAACCATTTTTTACAAATGGTATAATATTTTTTATACTTTTTATAACTCTATTTGCTTTTGCTTATTCAAATAGTATAAAATTAGATACATCAATTTTAACATATCATGCATATGCTCTTATTTTTGTAGTATTTATTCAGTTTTTTTTAGGGTTTTTATTTGTTGTTTTTCCAAAATTTTTGATGCAAAGTGAAATAGCTTCAAAAGATTATATGGGACAATTTTTTCTATATTTTATATCTAGTTTAGGTATTTTTATTTCGCTTGTTTTTTACTCACAAATTACTATTGTATTCCAACTTCTAATGCTTTTTGCTCAAATTTTGAGTTTTAGACTTCTTTATAGTATTCACAGAAAAAGTATTATGAAAGATAAAAATGATACAAAATGGGTTTTAATGGCATTTAGTACAGGAATCGTTTCTCATTTTTTATATATAGTTTCAGAATTTGATTTTGATTCATCTTATTTGGTTTCAAAAATTGCTATAAATAGTGGATTTTATCTATTTTTATTTATGATTATTTTTATAATTTCTCAAAGAATGATTCCATTTTTTACAAGAGTTATGGTTCCTGAATATGTTATAAATAAGAGTTCAAAACTTTTAGATACTATATTTTTTCTGCTTCTTTTAAAAGTTATTTTACTATCTTTTGATAATTCAAAACTAAATCTTTTTGCAGATATTCCTATCTTCTTATTTATCGTAAAAGAGTTAGTTCGTTGGAAAATGCCAACATTTAGAACACCACCAATAGTTTGGATTTTGCACCTTGGTTTATATTGGATTGTTGTAGCATTTTTTATATCTATTGTTGAGGGCATTTTTTCTTTTATTTATCCAAATTTCTATTTTGAAAAAGTTGTAATTCATACTTTAGCTATTGGATATTTTGTTACTGTTTTAGTAGGATTTGGGACTAGAGTAGTTCTTGGTCACTCTGGAAGAAAAATAGAGACAAAACTCTTTGCACTTTCTATATTTATAAGTGTTCAGATTTTAGCTTTAGTTAGGATATTTGCATCTATTTGTGTGAATTTTGGATTAAACTATATTGTTTTTATAGAGTTAAGTGCTATTTTGTTGATATTAGCACTAATTATTTGGTCTTTTAAATATGTTGCTATTTTATTAGAAAATGATAAAAAACCAGAAATAGTAGTTCAAAAAGTAGAAGAAAATAAAAAAGAGGAATTTAAGC
>JAGOHQ010000063.1 GCA_017996075.1 Aliarcobacter sp. | reverse complement strand
AGCAGCTAATGGCTTTCTTTTTAATCAAAATTCACCAATAAAAGCATTAGGAAAAAAATATTTTATAAATGAAAATGAAGAGATTAAAGTAGATTTTTTGCCAAATATGTGTAAAATTTCGGATTTTAAATTACCAAAGAGTTTAGAAAATATAGATTTTTCTAAAGATACTTTGCCAATATATAATTTACCGGCTGTATAAAGGCTTCATTTTGAAGCTCTTTAGGATTTTCTCACATAGAGTTTAACAACAGGCTACTTTTTAGGAGATTTTTAATCTCTGTTATAAAAAGTAGTTATAGAAGATTCGGTTCCTTTTTAAATGGGAACCATTTAAGACAGGCTTCATTCTTGAAGCACTTTAGGTTTTTGCTACTTTTTAGGAGATTTTTAATCTCCGCTATAAAAAGTAGTTATAGAAGATTCGGTTCCTTTTTAAATGGGAACCATTTAAAAAGGAGAGTATTTGAGAATTAGTGTACCAGCAACTAGTGCCAATTTAGGGCCTGGATTTGACTGTTTAGGATTAGCTTTAAATTTAAAAAATCAAGTAATAATAAGACCATCAAAATTTCATAGTGTATCTTTAAAAGGTGAGGGTTCAAATAACCCTGCATTAAAAGACAATAATATGTTTATATCTATTTTTAACGACTTTTACTACAATTTGACACAAAAAAAGAGACATTTCAGGTTTGAATTTTTTAATGAAATTCCACTTTCAAGAGGATTAGGAAGCTCTTCTGCCGTTATTGTTTCTGCAATTGCTAGTGCTTATGCAATTGAAGGAATAAAAGTTGAAAAAGAGAGGCTTTTAAATCTATCCTTGGCATATGAAAGCCATCCTGATAATATAACACCAGCCGTTATGGGTGGATTTAATGTAGCAAGTGTCCATGAAAATGAAGTAAAATTTATAACTAAATCAATTCCTAGAACTTTAAGAGCAGTTGTTGTCGTACCAAATAGACCAATTTCAACTACATTATCAAGAAAAACTCTTCCATATAAATATTCAAAAGAGGATACAATTTTTAATATATCTCATTCATCACTTTTAACAGCTGCATTTATGAGTGAAAATTGGGAGATGTTAAAGTATGCATCAGCTGATATGGTTCATCAACAATTTAGAATGAGGCACATGCCAGAACTATTTGAAGTACAAAAAACAGCTCTTAAAAATGGTGCTTTAATGAGTACTCTTTCTGGTTCAGGTTCTACATTTTTTTCAGTAGCTTATAGCGAAGATAGTCAAAAGCTTGAACTTGCTTTAAAAGAGAAATTTCCTCATTTTAGAGTAATGAGTGTAGATTTTGATAACAATGGTGTAAAAATTGAAATTTAATTATTTTACATTATTAAGAAAAATTTAGGTATAATATTTGGCTAATTTGAAAACAATCTTAAGAACTTGCATATTCTGTAGGAAAAAGCTCGAACAAAAGGAGCTTTTGAGATTTAAATGTTCAAATAAACAGTTATCTATTTATGATAACATTGGAAGAAGCTTTTATATTTGTAATCCATGTAAAGTTGATTTTTTGGATATGAAAGATATTAAGCGATATGAAAAAGCACTTTGTAGAGAGTGTAAAAATAAAGATAAGTATGTTATACAACTTGAGGAGATTTTATTAGATGTCAGATAAAGTAAGAGTTTTTGAGATTGCAGAAGAAGCTGCATCAACAAGTGCTGAGGTTATGCAAAAAGCAAAAGAGCTAGGAATAGATTTAAAAACGGCACAAGCTACTGTTTCTTATGAGGATGCAGAAGAGATTACGCAGTATATAATGACTGGAAAAAGTTCTAGAATTAAAGAACCAGTTGAAGAAAAAGTTTTAAAACCTAAAAAAGAGATAGAAGTTAAAGAAGAAACCCAAGAAGTGAAAGCTTTAGAAACAAATAATAAAGAGCAAGTAATTAGTAACTCAATAAAAACTGAAATCACAAAGCCAGCTATTGCAAAACCTATTTTAAAAACTGAAGAAAATGTTACTATTCTAAATGATGAAGATAATATTATAAATCCAACAAAAGTTGTTCCAAAAAGAAAAGGTCTTGTAATTATTAAGAAAAAAAGACCAGAAGAACAAGAGGTAAAAGTTGTAAAAGAAGATTTTGAAGTTAAGAAAACTCAAAAATCTTTAAGTGATATCTTTGGTGAAAATGAAGAGAAAAATTTTGAAAAAAACAATAGATTAAGAGAAGACAATCAAAGAAATCAAAAAGTTAAAAAAGAGAAGAAAAAAACTCCTATAAGAGCTCAAGATCATGGAAGAAAATTAGAAGTTTCACATAGTAATGAAGAGTTTAGAAGTAGTGATGATTCTCTTTTGGGAGATGAAGTTGTTCTTCTTGATATGGATTTACAGGATAATTTTAAAATCTTTGATGAACCAAAACCAGTAAATACTGCAAATCACTCTAGAAGTTCAAAACCTGCAGCTTTTGGAAATACTCCAACAGGACTTAAAAGAGGAAAAAGAAAGAAAAGGGTTGTTAGAGCTCAAGAGAAAGAGGATATTACTTCTATTGTAATTCCTGAAGATATTAGAGTTTATGAGTTTGCAGAAGCTTGTGGGAAAACTCCAGCTGAAGTTATTACTGTACTATTTCATTTAGGAATGATGGTTACAAAAAATGACTTTTTAAAACAAGATGAGTTAGAAATTCTAGGAGAAGAATTTGGTATTGAAGTAACTGTAAAAGACGCCTTAGAAGATGTAAATTATGAAGAGAGTTATGATGAGGAGATTGATACTAAATCATTTGTAACTAGACCTCCAGTTGTAACAATCATGGGACATGTTGATCACGGTAAAACATCTTTATTGGATAAAATTAGAAGTTCAAAAGTAGCTAGCGGTGAAGCTGGTGGAATTACACAACACATAAATTCATATACAATTACAAAAAATGGACAAAAAATTACTTTTGTTGATACTCCCGGACACGAAGCATTTAGTGCAATGAGAACAAGAGGAGCAAATGTTACTGATATTATTATTATAGTTGTTGCTGCTGATGATGGAGTAAAAGCTCAAACAGAAGAGGTAATCTCTCATGCAAAAGCAAGTGGTTGTCCAATTATAGTAGCTATGAATAAAATGGATAAAGAAACTGCAAATCCAGATATGGTAAAAGCTCAAATGGCTGAAAAAAATCTAACACCTATTGATTGGGGTGGAGATATTGAGTTTATTGGAGTATCTGCAAGAACTGGTGATGGAGTTGAAGATTTACTTGAAAATATCTTAATACAATCTGAACTTCTTGATCTAAAAGCTGATCCTACAGCAAAAGCAAAAGCAACTGTTATAGAGTCTTCATTAGAAAAAGGAAGAGGACCTGTTGCAAATATTATTGTTCAAAATGGAACTTTAAGAGTTGGAGACAATATTGTTTGTGATACTACTTTTGGAAGAGTAAAAGCTATTACAAATGATATGGGAGAAATTGTAAAAGAGTTAGGACTTAGTGAAACTGGAACAGTTTTAGGTCTAAATGAAGTACCAACAACTGGTTCAAGTTTAGTTGCTATGGATAGTGAAAAAGAAGTAAGAGACATTGCAACAACAAGAGCTGAACATGCAAGAGCAAAAGAGTTATCAAAATCTACAAAAGTATCTCTTGAAGAGATGAGTGGATTAATAGCTGAAGGTAAAATTAAACAATTACCAGTAATTATTAAAGCAGATGTTGGTGGTTCTTTAGAAGCAATTAAAGGCTCTTTAGAAAAAATTGCAAATGATGAAGTAAAAGTAAAAGTTATTCATTCAGCTGTTGGTGGAATTACTGAAAGTGATATAGTTCTAGCAAGTGCTAGTGAAGGTTGTATAATCTTAGGATTTAATGTAAGACCTACAGGAGCTATAAAAGCAAAAGCAAAATCTGATGGAGTTGAGATAAATACATACTCAATTATATATGATTTACTTGATGATGTAAAAAATACTCTATCTGGAATGATGAGTGCAATTATAAGAGAAGAGAATACTGGTCAAGCAGAAGTTAGAGAAACATTTGTTGTACCAAAAGTTGGAACTGTTGCTGGATGTTTAGTAACAGATGGTAAAGTAATCAGAGGCGGTCATGCTAGAATTATTAGAGATGGAGTTGTTACATATACTGGAAAAATTTCATCACTAAAAAGATTTAAAGATGATGCAAAAGAAGTTGCAAGTGGATATGAGTGTGGAATTATGTTTGATAAATTCAACGATATAAAAGTTGGAGATTATATTGAGACATTTATTCAAATAGAAGAGAAAGTAAAAATTGACAATTAATGAAAAGTATAAATCTTCAAAGAACTGAATCCTTATTGATGGAGCTTATACCTCAAGCTCTGTCACAACTACAAAATAGTAAAATAAACTCTTTGCCAATAACAGGTGTAAACTGTAAGAATGGAAAATATGACGCTATTGTATATTTTGATGGTAGTGATTTTGATAAAGATGAGGTAAAAGAGGTAATTGAATCTCTAAAAAAAGCAAATGGAAGAATAAAAAGTGATGTATTGGCAAGTACAGGATGGTATAAATGTCCAAATTTTAAATTTGAACTAGATACATCTTTGGAAAAATCAAAAAATATTGAAGACCTATTTGCAAAAATAAAAAAAGATAAAACAAAAAGTGAAAAAGAATGAATTTAGAAGAGCAAATTAAACTAATAGTTGAAAATAGTGGGTTAAAGCTTTATGATATTGTTACAAAAAAAGAGCATGAGAGAAATATTTTTAGAGTTATTGTAACATCAAAAGATGGTGTAAATTTAGATAAATGTGCTGAAATTTCAAGATTAATATCTCCAATTTTAGATATTGATGAGCCAATGGGTGGAAAATATAATCTTGAAGTTAGTTCTCCTGGAATTGAGAGAAAATTAAAAAAACCAGAACATTTTATAGCGAGTATTGGTGAGCTTGTAAAAGTGAAAAATATTGAAACAGATCTTTTCAAAGGTGAACTTTTAAGTGCAGACAATTCCAAAATAACTATAAAAACTGAGTTCGGAGATGAAGAGATTACTTATGATAATATCTTAAGTGCTGCAACATATTTTGAGTGGTAAAAAGTAGTTTTTTATGAAGATTGATGATAATTTCTATATGAAATTAGCCATTGATGAGGCTTGGAAATATCAACTTTTAACTTACCCAAATCCTGCTGTTGGATGTGTTGTTGTAAAAGCTGGAAAGCTTTTAGCAGTTGAAGCACATAAAGAAGCAGGAATGCCACATGCTGAAATCAATGCACTAAAAACTGCATTCCTTACACAAGAAGCAAATTCGGTTTTAAAAATCAAAAATAAAAGTTCTGAAATACATGAGTACTTAATTAAAAATCATAATAATTTTTTTGAAGATTGTGAAATATATACAACGCTAGAACCTTGCAAGCATGATGGAAAAACTCCATCTTGTGCAAAACTTTTATCTATTTTAAAACCACAAAGAGTAATTATTGGCTCTATTGATACAAACAAAATTGCAAGTGGTGGTATAAAAACATTAGAAGATGAAAATATAAACATCACAACAAAGGTTTTAGAAAAAGAGTGTGAAAATCTTTTAATTCCTTTTAAATCTTGGCAAAATAAAAC
>JAGOHQ010000062.1 GCA_017996075.1 Aliarcobacter sp. | reverse complement strand
TAGCTGTAAAGCTTCTATCATTGTCCAAAAAAGTATCTCTTACAATATAAGGCATTTGGTACTTTATAGATAACTCTTTTGCTACAGAGTTTGGAGTTGTTTTGCTATCTACAAATATAAAATTATACTTTTTTAATGCACGAAAAAGTTTGTCCATAGCTTCATAATTTTCTGTAAAAACTGAACCCGTGTGATTATTTGTATAAGTAGTATTTGGATACAAGTCTCTAAGCTTTTTTACTCGTGCTTCTATTTTTTCATAACTATCAGATATATTTAAAGTATCAATTTCAATATTTTTAAAGTTTTTAGAAGCTTGCATGGGAAAGTGTATCATATGAAATGGTAAATTTTGGGCAATAATTGCAGACTCTTTTTGTACACCATTAGGTGGTAAAAATGCCATAGTTATAGGATATCCAATATTTAAAATTTTATCTTTTTGTGATTTTGATACTACATCATCTATTATAATTACTAGTTTTGGTTTAGTTTTTAAATCATATTTGTAGCTATCTTTTTTTGTTATTAGCTCTTTTTTTTCTTTTATTGCGGGTTTTTCTATTTTAGTTTTTTCTTCAATTATCTCATCTTCTATCTCTTTTGATGGTTCTTTGGCTTGTTTTATTTCTACTTTTTCTTCAATTTTTGATTTTTCAATCTCTTTTTGTTTTTCTAAAACTTCTTTTAAAATATCTTTTTTTAACTCTTGTTCAAAAATCTCTTTTTTATTTTCTTCTGTTTCTAAATTTTTCTCTAAAATATTATTTTTACTATCTGGATTTAAATTTTCAATAACTTTTTCCATAATTTCATCATTTGTATATAGTTTTTTAGATTGTAAGATGTTATTGTTTGAAGAAGATTTTACTGTTTGATTATTTTTACTCAAGAAAAAATAAGCAAATAGTAGAAGTAGAAAAATAAGAGCTAAAAGTACTATAAAATTTCTTGCAAGATTTCTTTTTCTTAAGCTTTTTTTTATAGGTGAAATTTTTCGTTTTTTTCTTGTTTTTTTTACCATAAGATAGTTTTATTTTAAGAGGAGAACCTCTTAAAATAATTAGTTAGTCTCTTGATTTACTATTTTTTTAGAAGCAATCCAAGGCATCATATTTCTTAATTTAACACCTGTTTGCTCAAGTAAAGAAGCTCTTGTATATGCTCTTTCAGCATTCATTCTTGGATATCCAGCTTGACCTTCAAGTATGAAATCTTTAGCAAATACACCATTTTGAATCTCTTTAAGGATTTGTCTCATAGCTTTTTTAGACTCATCATTGATAACTCTAGGTCCACTTACATAATCTCCATATTCAGCTGTATTTGAAATAGAGTATCTCATATCAGCAATCCCACCTTCATACATTAAGTCAACAATTAGTTTTAACTCATGTAAACATTCAAAGTATGCCATTTCAGGCTCATAACCAGCTTCTGTTAGAACTTCAAATCCAGCTTGAACTAAAGCAGTTGCTCCACCACAAAGAACTGCTTGCTCTCCAAATAGGTCTGTTTCAGTTTCATCTTTGAAAGTAGTTTCAATAATTCCAGTTCTTCCTCCACCAATTGCACTAGCATATGCAAGAGCAACTTGTTTTGTATCACCAGATGCATCTTGATGAATTGCAATTAAATCTGGAATTCCTCCACCTTTTGTAAACTCACTTCTAACTGTATGACCTGGAGCTTTTGGAGCAATCATCATAACATTCATTTTTTTACAAGGAATAATTCTTTTATAGTGAATATTAAATCCATGTCCAAATGCTAAATAAGCACCATCTTTTAGATTTGGTTTAATCTCTTTTTCATAAATTTCAGATTGACTCTCATCTGGTAAAAGTATCATAACAACATCAGCAATTTTTGTAGCTTCATCAACTGTTAAAACTTTGAAACCTTTAGCTTCAGCTTTTTTCCAAGAACTACCATCTTTTCTTAATCCAACAACAACTTCAACACCGCTATCTCTTAAGTTTTCAGCGTGTGCGTGTCCTTGTGAACCAAATCCAATCATTGCAACTTTTTTTGATTTTATTAACTCTATATTACAATCTTTGTCATAGAATACATTTATTGCCATTTATCTACCCTCTGTTTTTTTTAAAATTTAGCAAGATTATACAAAAAATTATATAAATATTAGATTTAAAAGAAAAACTATATAATAGTGCAAATAAAAGGATAAGAATTGCTAAAAAATATATTTACAAAAATTGAAAACAAGATATTTAATTTTTCGCAAGATGAAAAAAATATAATAGAAAATTACATAAAAGATGAAATAATAGTAAAAAATGGTGAAGATTTTGAGATAAATTCAAAATATAAAATTGGAGTTTTAAAAATAGAGAAGAATTTTGCTATTTTAGAAGATTTAGTAAATCCATTAAAAAACATAAAACTAGAACTTGATAGTTTAAATGGTGCATTTAATAATGATTTAATTTTGGCAAAAAGAGTTTTTAATCCAAGAAGTAAAATAAAAGCAAAAGTTATAAAAGTACTTGAAGGAAAAAAAGCCGAAATCTTAGTATATGTTGAAGATGGTTCTTTTTTTACCTTAAAAGAGAATATAGAATTACCTAGTAAAAATACAAAAACTTATGAAAATGGAGATGTTTTAATCATAGATAACAAAGAGTTTAAAGAGATTAAGTTTATTGGAAATTTGAATGATGCAAAAATAGATGAATTTATAAGTTTGTATATTTATGAAGAGCTTTATAGGGATGAAGAAAAAATTGAAATAGATGAGTTTGTTGAAGATGAGTCTAAAAAAGAAGAAAGAGTTGATTTAAGAGATTTACCATTTTGTACGATTGATCCAAATAGTGCAAAAGACCATGATGATGCTATCTTTTTTGATAAAGAAAATAACACTCTTTTTGTAGCAATTGCAGATGTTTCTCATTTTGTACAAGAGGGGAGTAAACTTGATGTTTTAGCTTTTAAAAAATCTTCAACAATATATTTACCAAGTAGAACATTGCCAATGCTTCCTCCACTTTTAAGTGAAAACTTGTGTTCACTTAAAGAGAATGAAGATAGATATGCCTATGTTTTCAAACTAAAGTTAGACATAAAAAATTTAAAAGTCCAACATAGTGAACTATTTTGTGCGACTATAAAAAATCATAGGAATTTTTCATATGGAAGGATTGATAGAGTTTTAGAAAATAAACTTGACCAGTATAATGAAAATGAAAAGAGAATTTTTGATTATCTTCTTCCTCTTTATGAAATTACAAAAAAATTTAGAGAAGATAGATTAAAAAAAGGTTATGACTTTAGAACATCTGAGAATAGACTTAAATTAAAAAACAGTTTATTAGAAAATATTGAAGTAGAAAAATCAACATCCTCTCACCAATTAGTAGAAGAGTGTATGCTTTTAGCAAATATTGAAGCTAGCAAAAAAGTTGGAGCTTTGGGAATTTTTAGAATTCATGAAGAGCCAAATTTTAAGGCTATATCAAAATTAATTGATGATGTTAATATTTTGGGAGTAAAGGCAAAATTAAAAGATAATGTACATGAAACAATTTCTCATATTCAAGAAGAATCAAATAAACTATTTTTAAGAGATGAGATAGATGAACTTGTTATTCAAAGTTTAACTCAAGCAAAATATAGCTCAAAAAATTTGGGACACTTTGGTTTGGGGTTTAAATCATATTCACACTTTACAAGTCCTATAAGAAGGTACTCTGATTTGGTAATTCATAGAATTTTAAAGACCAAAAAATTACCAAAAAATATAGATGATATTTGTACTCATATTTCAGAACAAGAAAGAAAGATAGATAAACTTGTTTGGGATTTTGAAGATAGAAAATATGCAAGATGGGCTAAAAAGAATATTGATGGCGAAATTAAAGTAAAAATAGTTGACATTGAAAGAGCAAAGGGTGTTTGTTATGAAAATATGATTGGATTAAAAGTAACTATAGAAAATTATAAGGGACAAAAACTATTTTCAAAACACAAAGTAAAAATAGTTTCAAGTAATTTAGCAACTAAATTAATAGTTGCTAAAATTTTATAAGTTTACACATTTATTTAAAGATGCTAAATATGGATCAACTTTTTCGCTTGTAACGTATTGACCAACTAGTTTCTCTTTTTCATTTATGAAAATTGGCGCAACTAGATTAATAATTGAGTGTTCAACTGGTTCTTGAGAAACTAAAATAAAATAAGTTGAAAAATCATCTTTTGATTTTATTTTTAAAGCCTCTAAAGTTTTATCATCAATTTTAAAATCAAATGAAACTTTGTTTAAAACATTTATATTTATAATAGATATTTTAGAACCATCTTCGAACTTTAAAAAAGCAACGAATTCATCTAGTTTTTCTACATCAACTTTTGAGAAATTTTCAAAACCTAAAATAGGAAGAGCAATTTTGTACATCATAAACCCCTTAGTAATTAAAATAAGAAAAATTATAATAAAAGTAAACTTAGGGTAATATTTTAACCATGTATAAAAGTGAATTTGATAAATATTTAAAAGCAGATAAAAGATTTAGTTCTTATATGTTTTATGGTCAATCAACGTTTTTGGTTGAGCAATACTCATATTTAGTCTCAAAAATAATAGCAAAAGATGAAGATGTAGAAAAACTATATTTTGAAGAGTATAATTTTAAATACGCTAAAGATAGACTTCTTCAGTCATCCTTGTTTTCATCAAACAATGTAGTTTTGATAAAAATAGATAAAAAAATTCCAAAAAAAGAGTTAGATTCTCTTGTTGAAGCTGCAAACTTAAATAAAGATAGCACACTTATATTAGCTTGTATGGGAGATGCTGATTTTAAATCTATGGAGAGTAGTTTTAGTGCTAAACAAAATGCTTGTGCAGTTAGATTTTTTGCATTAATGCCAAATGAAGCTATAGGTTTTTTACAAAATGAGGCAAAGAGATTAAAAATAGATTATGATGAAAATGCTTTGAGTCATCTATATTTTATGCACAGACAAAATATTAGTCTTAGCACAAATGATTTAAGTAAATTGCTTGTTTTAAATGAAAGAGTAACTACAAAATTAGTAGATTTGCACTGTTTTGGTGTAGGAAGTGTTAATTTTGATGATTTTTTACATGATTTAATAGCTTCAAAAGATATATCAAATGATTTAACACTTCTTCTAGAAGAGGGACTAAATGAGGTTTTTATCTTAAATCAAATTAGTTCATTTATTCAACAACTTTTTATGATTAGCTCACATGCTAGAATTTATGCTGTTGTAAACCCTATTGAAGTTTTAGGTTATAATCCTCCAAAAAATATTTGGGAAAAAAAATCAAAACTAGCAATAAATATAAAACCAAAACGATTTTTAGAGATGTTAGAGTATATTTTAAATTTAGAATTAGCTATAAAAACGGAAAAAATTGATAATATAAATTTATATTTACAAGCAAGTTTAAGAAAATTTATAGTTTCATTTAGATAAAATCCCAAACTTTACAAAAAAATATCCTTGCTGATGAAAATGGGAATGTAAAGAAAATCGGCACAATCTATAAGGAGAACGAATGTCAAAATTAAAACATTATGAAACAATGTTTATTTTAAAGCCTACTTTAACTGAAGAAGAGACAGTAGCACAACTTGATG
>JAGOHQ010000061.1 GCA_017996075.1 Aliarcobacter sp. | reverse complement strand
CCTTATCGTTTGTTGGAATTGTTTTGATAGAGTCTTTTAAAATTGTCATTTTATTTCTTATTTAGTATTTGAGATTTTTATAAATAGTGATAATTTATTGTGCTTTAAAAAAAATTGAATCCAATTTAAATAGCGATTTGATGGATATTGTATGATATTTATAAATAAAGACAAAAGGATAATTATGGGACTAGGTGTAGGAATAGTAGGACTTCCAAATGTAGGGAAAAGTACAACTTTTAATGCTTTAACAAAAGCACAAAATGCGCAAGCGGAAAACTATCCGTTTTGTACAATAGAGCCAAATAAAGCGATAGTTCCAGTTCCGGATAAAAGATTAGATGAGTTAGCAAAAATTGTTAATCCTGATAAAATTCAGCATTCAACTATTGATTTTGTTGATATTGCAGGACTTGTAAGAGGTGCTAGTAAAGGTGAAGGACTTGGAAATCAGTTTTTATCAAATATTAGAGAAGTTGAAGTAATTTTACATATGGTTAGATGTTTTGAAGATGGAAATATTGTTCATGTAGAGGGTGATGTAAACCCTTTAAGAGATATTGAAATAATTGAAACAGAGCTTATATATGCAGATATTTCACAACTTGAAAAAAAGATAGAAAGACTTAAAAAACAGTCAAAAGGAAGTAAAGAAGCTGCAGCTTCGCTTGTAATTGCTGAAGAGTTATATGCTCATATTGGAGAGCTTCAACCTGTAAAAACTTTTGAAAATTGTGATAATGAAGCATTTATAGCTTTGGATAAAGAGCTTAGATTCTTATCAAATAAAGATGTTATTTATGGAGCAAATGTAGATGAAGATACACTTAGTTCTGGAACAAACAAATATGTAGAACTTGTAAAAGAGTATGCTCAAACAGTGAATGCAGATGTTATTGTGCTTTGTGCAAAAATTGAAGAGGAGCTTGTAGGTCTTGAAGATGATGAAGCAAGAGCATTTTTGGATGATTTAGGAGTTGCTGAATCAGGTTTAGAGCAAATTATTCAAAAAGCTTTTGATAAATTAGGTCTTCAAAGCTATTTTACAGCTGGGAAAATAGAAGTTCGTGCTTGGACTATACGAAAAAATACAAAAGCTCCACAAGCAGCTGCTGTTATTCACAATGACTTTGAAAAAGGTTTTATAAAAGCAGAAGTTATATCTTATGAAGATTTTGTTAAATTTGGTGGAGAAGCTAAGTGTAAAGATGCTGGAAAATTAAGACTAGAAGGTAAGGATTATGTTGTTCAAGATGGTGATGTAATGCATTTTAGATTTAATGTTTAGATAAAATTAAAGGGGATATTTTGCAAATTGATGATTTATTAAGAAGAGTTGAGTCCCTTCCACCACTTCCTAGAACAATTATTTTAATAGAAGAGTATAGAAGAAAAAGTGAAAAAGAGATAAGCGAACTTCACGATATTATAAGTAAAGATGCTTTGATTGTAACAAACCTTTTAAAAATAGCAAATTCAGCTATGTTTGGTTTTAGAAGTAAAGTTGAAACTCCTCTTAGAGCAATATCTCTGCTGGGAATAAACTTTACAATATCTGTTGCTATTTCAGCTAGTAGCCAAAAGTTATTAGTTACAACTTTGGCTCCATATGGACTTACAAATGATAATTTTATGAATTCATCAAATATTGCATCTGTTTTGGCTAGTTTATGGTTGGGTAAAATAGATGAAACCATAAAAGACGAAATTATTTTACCTGCACTTTTGATTGATATTGGTAAATATATTATTGCTGATATGATTCTAAATGAGCAAAAAGAAAAAGAGTTTAAAGCAAAAATAGAAGAAGGAATTTTATCTATTGAAGAGGTAGAAAAAGAGTTTTTAGGATTTTCTAGTTCATTTGTAACAGCACAAATTTTTAAACACTGGAAACTTAGTCCAAATTTGATAAATAGTATAGAATTTGTAGATGATATAAATAACGTTTCAAAAGAGTTTGAAAGAAAAGCAAAAATCTTAAGTGTAATCAAAACTGTTGCAAATATAAAAGAACCTTTAAGCGAAAAATCAATTAAAGAAGGAATTATAAAGGCAAAAGAGTATGGATTTGATACAAAAATATTAGCTCAAACCATAGAAAATCTTAAAACAAAAATAGATTTATATTAACTCTATTTCAAAGCCCAAGAAGTAGGATTTCAAAAAGATTTTCTACTTCATCATCATTTAGATTTATAGTTTTTTTTGTAAAAAAAAGCTCTTTTATTTTTAAATAATCAAAAACTTTTCCTCTTATACAACTTTTGTGAACAGGTAAAAAACCTCTTACTATTGATAAGTCACTATTTATTTCAACTTCACAAATAAGACACTCAAAATCTGTATGAAGTCTTCCTTCATGCTCTAAAATTGAAAGATATGATTCTATAATAGCTCTATAAACATTTTGTTTCTCTATTTTTGAAACTAAATTTTCTAAAAGAAAAAAGTAGAATGGTTCTAACTCATGAAGCTCTTTTAAGTGAGTGTAAAAAAGTTTAAGATACCTTTGCCAAGCATACATTTTCTGGTTATTTAAAATCCAAGGGAAACCTAGTTGAATAACATCTTTAAGTCTTGAAATAGAAGACTTTGTACTTTCAAGTTCAAAGTCTATTTTGTAGCCAATATTGATATTTGAGTGCCTTGCTCCATAAAATCTATATGTTGTAATTAACTCATTTTCGCATATAATAGTGACAATTAAATCATCATCTTTTACAGCTTTTATATCAATAATATAGCCTTGCACATCTTAATCTTCGTTTGAACCTTCAAGCATATCAACTATTTCATCGTAAATCTCTTGAGCTTCTTCATCATCGATTTCACCAGCTTCTAAATCATTTAAAAGCTCTTCAAAATCTTTTTTCATTCCTTGCATTTCTGCAAGCTCTTCTTTTAATTCTGGAGTATCTTTTTTTGCAGCAATTATTTCAAAAATATCATCTATATGGTCTTCTATTTCAACTAAAACTTCATTATTTATTATCTCTTTAAGCTCTTCTTGGATACTCATTTTTACACCTTTTTTAATTTTTTCGAATTATATCAAAAGATTTCTAGCCTTTTGCTTCAATAAAATCGTATAATTGATTTGATATAATAATGCGATAAATTTTAAGGAGACTATAATGTCATATTTTAAAGGTGTTTCTATAGCAAAAGCAGCAAATATTTTATACGATGGAAATATTACAAGCCGTGCTATTACATTTGAAGATGGAAGCAAAAAAACTTTAGGAATTATGTTACAAGGTGAGTATGAACTTAATACTGTAAATAAAGAGGTTATTGATATTCAAAGAGGAAAAATTGATTTATTACTTCCTGCATCTGATTGGCAAGAGTTTGAAGGACCTGCATCTTTTTCTATTCCTGCAAATACAAAATTTAGATTAAGAGTGCATACTTTAGTTGATTATTGTTGCTCATTTATAAAAGATTAATTTTAATTAAACAATGCGATTTACGCATTGTTTAGTGATGTTTTTTTGGTAGTGTATCCAAAGTTATTTCATTAAACTTCAAAATTTTCTTTCCAAAATGGTCTTTTGAAAACTCATTTGCACTATTTTCATCTTTAAATGGTATTAATTCATCTCCCATAGGTCCCATAACATTTGAACCAATTACAAAAAAAGCATTTTTTGCATCGATTTGCTCAAGAGTATAGTAATCAGTAACACTTATAGTTGAATTTTTTAAATCAGCATTTTTTGTATATTTTGTTGGTTCAAAATAAAACTTCATCATATCTTTTACTCCATCAAAATAGAAACTCTCTTTATCTGTTTTAATAGCAGCAATCCATTTTTCATATTTTGCTACAAACATACCACAAACAGGACATTTTGTATCTTTTGGAATAGTTAAACTACTACTTTGATTAGCTACTTCGTTTGTATTGTTATGTTGCATATTATGGTTAGAATGCTCCATTGCAAAAAGTGTTGTACTAAAAAGTAACATTGAAGTAAGAATTTTTTTTCTCATAATTTCCCTTTATTTTAAATTGTATAAGTATATGAAAAATGAGTTAATTTTTAGTTAATTTTTTAGCTTTTTATATATCAAAAGTTTATATAATGTTTAAAAATCAAAGGTAATTTATATGTTATTAGGAAAATGTCCATATTGTGATGATGGAGAAATTGAAGTTAGAAAAAAAGATGTAAGAGGAAAAAAAGTTGAATTATATGCTTGTAGCAATGCTTCTTGGACAACTGAAGATGGAGAGTTTTTTGAATTAACATCAACTTCAAAATGTGGATTTAAAATTTGGCAAAATGCTCTTGGTCGATATGGACATTGGCTAAAACATAGTGAAATAAGAGAACTTTTGCTTAATGGTGAAGTAGAAATAAAATTAAAAACTCAAAAAAGGTTTGGTTTTAAAAATGAAAATAGAAAAGATTACTATAAAACTGCTATTTTAAATTCTGAATATGGTATTCAAATTTTATTTTGATTATATAAAGAAATGGGATTTAATCCCCCATTTCTTTTAAACTATTTTGATTAATTAAAAATCATAAGAAGAGTTTTTATTTCTCGCTATTGTTTTCTTCTTCTTCTTTTTTTAAATCTTCAGCAATATTTCCTTCTTTTTCTCTACTTAATCTTGAGATTAATACATAAAATAGTGGAATAAATAAAATTGCCAAGAATGTTGCAGTTAGCATTCCTCCAACAACTCCAGTTCCAATTGAGTGTTTACTAGCAGCTCCAGCACCACTACTAATTGCAAGAGGCATAACACCAATAGTAAATGCTAAAGAAGTCATAACTATTGGTCTTAATCTTACTTTTGCAGCTTCAAGTGCTGAATCAATTAGATTGTATCCCTCTTTTCTTTTTTGAAGAGCAAACTCTACAATCAAAATTGCATTTTTAGCAGCCAATCCAGCAAGAACTAAAAGTCCAACTTGGAAATAGATATTATTATCGAGTCCTCTTAAATTTGTAGCTAAAATAGCTCCAAAAATAGCAAATGGTACAGCTAAAACAACAGCTATTGGAAGTAGCCATTTTTCATAAAGAGCTGCTAAAATTAAGAATAGGAATATAATACCAAAAATAAATGCTTGAGCAGAACTTCCACCTATTTGTTTCTCTTGATAAGCAGTTCCAACCCAAGAAATTGTATATCCTTGTGGTAAAACCTCTTTTGATACTTCTTCTATAGCTTTTAAAGCATCTCCAGAACTATATCCAGCAGCTGGTTGTCCTGAAACTTTTGCAGCTTGGAAAAGATTAAATCTCTCTATAATATCAGCTCCAACTTCTTTTTTCAAAGTTACGAAGGCATTTAAAGGTAGAAGCTCACCATTTGATGATTTTACATAGATATATTGCATATCTTCAACATTTGATCTATATGTATCAATAGCTTGCATATTTACTTTATAAGTTCTTCCATAAAGTGAGAAATCATTTACATAAAAACTTCCAAAAGTTGCATTTATAGTATTGTAAATATCGTTTATATTTACACCTTTTGCTTTTGCTTTTTCAATATCTACATCCATCTTATATTGTGGAATAGTTGCAGATAATGAAGTTCTAACTCCCATTAGTTCTGGTCTTGTTTTTGCTTTTTCGATTACTTGATTTACAACTTTTTGTAAATCTTCAACACTTCCACCTGTTCTGTCTTGAACATACATATCAAATCCACCAGTAACACTCATACCCATAATTGCAGG
>JAGOHQ010000060.1 GCA_017996075.1 Aliarcobacter sp. | reverse complement strand
GAAGTAAAGAAACTGATAAAAGCAAATAAACTTCCTATTATTAAAACTGATTCACTCATTTATATTCTCCACATTTTAAATATTTCAAATAATATCAATAAAATTTGAAAATATCTAAAAAAATTGCAATTTGTAATATTTTTTATCTTATTATATTTTATATATTTAAATAAGCTAAATAATATAAAGAAAAATAATCTAAAAATAGTGTAAAAAAGTAACAAATTTAAATAAAACTGAAATAGCCATTCACTTATATGTTTTTAGAACAAATTAAACTAGAAGAGTGCCTTAAAATGGTAAATATTTTTTTACATTTTTTAAAAAAGCAACTAGAAATTAGGCTTTTACTTTATAATTATTTATCCAAATATAAGTTTGATTACAATATCTTGTTATTAATATTTACTTTTAACTAGGAGGAGTCAATATGAATGATAACATTGAGCGAGTAAGAGAAGTTTTTACTCAAAAATCAACTAGAGTTGATACAAATAAGGGAGATGAGTTTTATAATTCATTATTTGAAAAATCAAAAGCTAGATTAAAATCTTTAAGAGAACAAAAACCTCTTAGAGATATAGATATGATGGAGGTTATTGAAACTGAAGGAGTAAACAGAAGAGATTTTATGAAGTGGGTTAGTGCAACAACTGCAACACTTATGCTTCCACCTATGTTTGCTCCTTTAGTTGCAGAGGCTACTGAACTTATGAATAGAGTTCCAGTAATTTGGATAGAGTTACAAGATTGTGCTGGAAATACAGAAGCTCTTTTAAGAAGTTCTGCTCCAACTGTTGATGATTTATTATTTGATGTTTTAAGTTTAGAGTTTCACCATGCTTTAATGGCATGTGCAGGAAATGATGCTGAGCATCAATTAGATGATGCTGTTGAACATTTCAAAGGAAAGTATTTACTTTTTGTTGAAGGTTCAATTCCAACTGCTATGAATGGAAATTATGGGACAATTGGACCATCAGGTGAAACTTTTCAAGAACATTTAGCAAGATTGTCAAAAGATGCAGCAGCTGTTGTAGCTGTTGGAACATGTGCTACTTTTGGTGGAGTTCCAGCTGCATCTCCAAATCCAACTGGTGCTGTTGGAGTTATGGATTTGGTTAAAGGAAAACCAATTGTTAATATTCCAGCTTGTCCAGCAAACCCAGCAAATATGGTTGGTGTTGTACTTCATTATGTTTTAACTGGTCAAGTTCCTGAGCTAGATTCACTTTTAAGACCAAAATTTGCATTTGGATATAGAATTCATGATAACTGTGAAAGAAGAGCTCACTTTGATGCAGGAGAGTTCGTAGAAGAGTGGGGAGATGAAGGAGCTAAAAACAACTGGTGTTTATACAAAGTTGGTTGTAAAGGACCAATGACATTTAATAACTGTTCAATTATTAGATATAACGATGGTGCAAACTGGCCAGTTGGTGTAGGGCGAGGATGTATTGGATGTAGTGAACCAGATTTTTGGGACAAATATGCTTATGAAAGACCAATGGCAACAGCAAGAATTAAAGCACCAACAGGTGGAGTTGAAAAAACTGTTGATGAATTTGGTCTAGGACTTTTAACAGCAACTGCTGTTGGTATTGGAGTTCATGCAATTGCAAGTGTAGTTGCTGGTAAAAAATCAAATGAAAATGAGGAGAGATAATGACAAAAAAACATTTAGTAGTAGATCCAATTACAAGGATTGAAGGACATCTTAGAATTGAAGCAATTATAGATGAGAACAATGTTATTACAGATGCTTACTCATCTTCTACAATGTTTAGAGGAATTGAAGAGATTTTAAAAGGAAGAGATCCTAGAGATTGTGGACTTCTTGCAATGAGAATTTGTGGAGTTTGTACAGGAACTCACTATCAAAGAAGTATTGAAGCTGTTGAAAATGCTTTTAGTGTAACTATTCCTAAAAATGCGAGATTAGTACGAAATCTTATTCAAGGTGCTTTATATCTTCATGACCACGTTGTTCACTTTTATCATCTACATGCCCTTGATTGGGTTGATATTACAAAAGCACTTGAGGCTGATCCGAAACAAACTGTTGCTGAAGCTCAAAAATGGGCAGGACTTTCAGGACAAAGAGCTTGGAATGCTTCTGAGGATGTATATATTCAAGTAAAAGATAGAGTTCAAAAATATATAAAACAAGGAAGACTTGGTATTTTTGGAAATGCTTATTGGGGTAGTGAAGGTTTTAAATTAACTCCTGAACAAAACTTAATTGGTCTTTCTCACTATCTTGATGCTCTTGAATTACAAAGAGATTTAGCAAAAATGATGGCTATTTTTGGTGGAAAAAATCCTCATCCTCAATCTTTTGTTGTTGGTGGAGTTACTTGTGTTCAAGATATAAAAAATCCTGCAAGAATTGCTGAATTTAAACAACTTCTTAAAAGAGGAAGAAAGTTTATTAAAGAGGCTTATTTACCAGATGTTTATATGGCTGGAACAATGTATGGTGAAGAGGCATTAAATGGAACAGGTGGTGGATTAGGAAACTATATGAGTTATGGTGGATTTAATTTAGATGATTTACCATTTTATAAATCTAAAAAATTATTCCCTGCTGGAATTGTAAAAAACAAAGATTTAAGTAAAGTTTATGAAGTAGATGAAGCAAAAATTACTGAAGATGTTACTCATGCTTGGTATAAAGGAAATACAAATCTTCATCCATTTGATGGAGTAACAGAGCCAAACTATACAGGTTTTGGTAAAAAAGAGAATAATATTGCTTATTTAGATACTCAAAATAAATACTCTTGGATTAAATCTCCACTTTATAATGATGAAAGAATGGAAGTAGGACCACTTGCTAGAATGGTTGTTGGATTTGCTAGTAATGATGAGTTAATTAAAAAATATGTTACAAATTTTTTAACTAATGCAAATCTTCCTGCAACAGTTTTATTCTCAACTGTAGGAAGAACAGCTGCAAGAGCAATAGAGAGTGAACTTATGGCTGATGTTATGATGGATTGGGTAGATGAGTTAGCTTTAAATGCTGCAAATGGTGATTTATCAACATGGACAGAGTTTGATTTTAATACAGTTGCAAAAGATGCAAAAGGAATTGGTCTTGAAGAGGCACCAAGAGGTGCATTAGGACACTGGGTAAAAATTAAAGATGGTAAAGTTGTAAATTATCAAACTGTTGTTCCTTCAACTTGGAATGCAGCTCCTAGAGATTATAAAGGAAGAATGGGAGCTTATGAAGCTGCTTTAATTGGTACAAAAGTTGCAAATGTTGAGCAACCTTTAGAGATATTAAGAACTATTCATAGTTTTGATCCTTGTATTGCTTGTGCGGTTCACCTAATTGATACAAATGGTAAAGAGCTTGGTGTTTATAAAGTAAATCCAATTTAAGGAGAATACTATGTCAAAAAATATAGAAATAAAAAGAATGACAGGAACTATGAGAATAGTTCACTGGGTTACATTTTTTAGTATGATAACAGCTGTAATCACAGGCTTATATATTGGTCATCCATATTATCAAACATTTATAGCAGATCCTGCTGTTGATAAATATGTTATGGCATGGAATAGATGGGCTCACTTTATAGTTGCTATTATATTTGATGTAACAGCTATTTTAGTTGGATATTTATATTTCTTTTCAAGATTTGAGAAGCCTTATAAAAAACTAATTCCTAATAAGCAAAATATTGTTGAATTTTTTGAAGTATTGTTAAATTTAATAACACTTAATAGAAGAAAAAAGTTTGATTCAAGCCATAGTGATAGTTTTAATATTGTATTTTTTACAATATTTCATCTACTTTTAGTGTTTATGTTATTTACTGGACTTCAGCTTTATGTTCATGGTCTTGCATCAGGACATAGCTCAATAGGTGCTTGGTGGCCAGCAATGCTTCATTTAGTTACTGATTGGACTTTATATGTTTTTGGTGGAAATATGGGAGTTAGAATTGCTCATCATTATGCTATGTATTTTATATTAGCTTGGGTAATGTTTCATATTTATTATCAAGTTTGGAGAACAATCTTCTGGAAAGAGGGTGATATTGCTATTGTAATTGGTGGAAGTAAGTTTGTAAAAGAAGAGGAGAAATAGGGGTTTAAAAGGCTTTGCCTTTTAAACCTTTTAAATATTTATATGAAAAATACAATTATTATAGGTGTTGGAAATATGCTCTTTAAAGATGAGGGTATAGGAATTTATGCTAGTGAATATATAAAACAAAATTATGAGTTTGATGAAGATTTAGAGATTATTGATGGTGGAACATTAGGATTTAAACTAATGGCATATTTTCAAGAGTATAAAAATGTCATTATTTTAGATACTGTGTCTATTGATGATGAAGCTGGAAGTATATTTAGACTTCCTAGTGATGTTTTATTAGGACTTGGAAAATATAGAAAAACAGCTCATGAAGTAGAGATTGTTGAGATGCTTGAAATTGTTTCAGTTTTAGATTCTCATGCAAATGTTACAATAATTGGAATAGTCCCAGAAGATATACAAAGTGTTGAAATAGGTCTTACAAAACTTATGGAAGAAAAATTTCCATTTTTTATAGAAACTTCTATAAAAGAGATAGAGAGCTTAGGTTTTAAACTTACAAAAAAATCTGATATTGCTGTTCCTGATATTGTAAAAAGTTTAATTGGAAGCTACAATGGCTCTCATTTAAATAGAATCCCAAATGAAGAGGATTTTACTCATGAAGTTAATCTATAAAATAGAGTACAACTCAACTTCTTTTTATTTTAAAAGATTAATAGATGAGTTGATAAAAAACTCAAATATAGATGCAAATACAAAACAATATTTTGGATTTATTTTAATATTTATTGATGATGAGCTTGAAAATATTGAAAAGTTTTTTTTAAATTTAGAAACAAATCTTCCTTACTCTATGTTTTTGAAAAAATCATATTTAATAGATGAGTTTAATGAAGAGATTAAAGAGTTAGAAGATAAAAATATAAAAGAGAATTTTGAGATTTTGACAAATAGAAAAGTTAAAGATATTTTAGAAAATTCTAATTTTGATTTTTTAAGCCAAATTGTTAATTTAAATAGATCTTTTGTTGTTAAATTTGAAGATTTAGAACTCTTTTTACCAAATAAAAATTTAAAAGAAAACTTTGAAAAAGATAATTATGAAGTTAGGTTGTTAGTTACAAATAGTCAAGTCTTAACAGATCTTTTTATAATTGAAGATTCTGAAATAAATCTTTTATGCTCAATAGAAAGACCTTTGGTTAAATTGAAATTAAAAAATATAGATGAAAATATTTCAAATAGTGGATATATTTTTACAAGACTTGTAAACTCTTCAAAAGAGGTTGAGCTATCAAAAGCACTAAAAGAACAAAATATTGATTATATTTTATATGTGACTAAAAAAGATGAGTTAAAAGCTTGTAGTTTTGAAAATCTAAATCTTATTATTAGTGATGATAAAACTTTGTATCCAAAATATGATTATAAAAAAGATTTGATATTTAATTCAAGTAGTGAATATCTTAACTCTTTTTCAAATGTTTATAATGCAGTTTTACACGAGCATAACCTTTTAGATAAAAACTCTATTGGAGTCTATTTTTCATTAAATTCTAAAAATAGTTTTGTGGATATAAAAGTTTTAAATGAAGAAGAAAAAAGAGTAATATATATTCCTGATATAAAATCTAATATGAATCAAATTTTAGAAGATATCTCATCT